>NZ_JAVJNG010000298.1:0-242 GCF_038806185.1 Domibacillus sp. 8LH
GTTGCAATGTTCGCCTTATGATCCCATATTGCTTCGGAACATAGGGCGAACTCGCGAAGCGATTGCTGCCTTGGCGCGGCTATGGAATAAGGAACAGGACATGGCGACGGCGAACCTGCTCGACTTGAACGGAAGGCGCGAGATGGACAAGGCGAAGGCGCTCGAAAGCGCGCTGGCACAGATCGAACGGCAGTTCGGCAAGGGCTCGATCATGAAACTGGGGGCCAACAGCCCGGTCATGG
>NZ_JAVJNG010000299.1:0-242 GCF_038806185.1 Domibacillus sp. 8LH
GAACAACTTGTTTTCCCATTCTATTTGCAATAGCAGGGATGTCATGATTATTATCTGATGGATTCAGCAAATAAGAGGCAAGCAGCATATCAAACGTAATTCCTTTTATGTGAATCCCATTTCGAAGGAGTGTTACTAGTGTCTTTTTCGCATCAAAGACTGCTTTCTTTTTACTACTGTCTTCTAACCATGTTTTAAATGCTTCTGAAGATAAAGCAATTTCTGTTGGGATAAAGTAGGCT
>NZ_JAVJNG010000300.1:0-242 GCF_038806185.1 Domibacillus sp. 8LH
GATAAAGGCATTGAATGAAAGCAACGCAGATGAAGAAGTGGTCGGGAAACTAGTCGAAACGTACCAGGCTGCAAATACAGCTAAACAAACGTACAATGCTGTGAAAGAAGCATTTAGCGGGGTGTCAGGAGCAATAGAGCAATCGTCGGGCGCTACGCAAGAGATGGCTTCCAACTTAGAAACAATGGCAACAGAGATTGAGAATGCCATGGCTTCTACAGGAGGCTTGGACTCCATTGCTC
>NZ_JAVJNG010000301.1:0-241 GCF_038806185.1 Domibacillus sp. 8LH
GCTCGCGGTGATCGACACGAAATTGTCCTGGCTCGAGCGGTAGTCGTCGAAACTGCGCACCTCGGGCGGGAAGGACGAGATCCGGGGCTGAAGTCGCAGCATCGGCAGGAAGACGTCGCGCGCGGTGCGGCAGAAGCGCTCGTTGATGATGCGCAGCGCGTGATAGTCGCCGAGCTGGTTCAGTTCGTTCTCGCCGAAAGCGTAAGGCCGGACCTCGAGGCCGTTCTCGAGGCTCGTGCTT
>NZ_JAVJNG010000302.1:0-241 GCF_038806185.1 Domibacillus sp. 8LH
GTTGGGTGGATGACTTGTCAGTCTACACCCTTTATGAATGGGTGGAAGGTCAGGATATGAATGAAATGGCTTCCGATCTGCCGGATTCTGTCTTGTATGAATTGGGCTGTCAGGCTGGAAAGTTTTTACGAGCCCTGCATGGTCTGCCTATTGATCAAAGTCTGCGCGACTGGAACAGTTTTTATCAGGCAAAAATTGACAGTAAATTAGCTGCCTACCAAGCACTTAGTCATTCCTATCC
>NZ_JAVJNG010000303.1:0-241 GCF_038806185.1 Domibacillus sp. 8LH
CTCTACTTCTAATCCAGCAATCTTACCAGCATCTTTTGTTGCTTGACGCTCTGCATCATTAAAATAAGCAGGTACAGTAATTACAGCTTTTTCTACCTTCTCACCAATATAGTCTTCTGCATAAGATTTAATATGCTGAAGAATAATTGCTGATACTTCCTGTGGTGTATATTCTTTGTCTTCAATTTTAACTTTATAATCTGTTCCCATATGACGCTTAACGGATTGAATCGTATTAGGG
>NZ_JAVJNG010000304.1:0-241 GCF_038806185.1 Domibacillus sp. 8LH
GCATGAAGGAATATGAGATCGGCTTCGACGGCTTCCGCGTGAAGGGCGAGAACCTTCTGGGCGGCGTCGAGGGGCAGGGCTTCAAGCAGCTCATGCAGACCTTCGAGAGCGCGCGGATCCAGACCGCCGCCCGCGCCATCGGCGTGGCGCAGAATGCGCTCGAGGTGGGGATGCAATATGCCGAGGAGCGCAAGCAGTTCGGCTAGGCGCTGATCGAGTTCCCGCGCGTGGCGGGCAAGCT
>NZ_JAVJNG010000305.1:0-241 GCF_038806185.1 Domibacillus sp. 8LH
CAAACCTGCAACTTATTATTATCCAGGTCATAAAAGTCAAAAAATCTATTATCACTGTCATCTTGAATTTCTGTTACCAAAACACCTTTTTCTTGTAATTCCCTATATGTATGCTGAATATCTTTAGTGAAAAAAATAGGATATGCTTGATTTTCTTTTGCTAAATTACGCCCTTCCTCAATTGTAAGTGACACTTCACTGTTTCCAACGGTTAATACTTGGTAATTATCACCCTCATAGC
>NZ_JAVJNG010000306.1:0-241 GCF_038806185.1 Domibacillus sp. 8LH
GGATTATTCTGAACGATTGTTTATTCTGCATGTGTTCCAGCTTGATTTCTCAGATGATAGATTTAAGAGGGAGACTTTCCACACGCTTGATAATTGGTATGAAAAAAAGCAAGAGATTACAGACATGGTCTGGAGGACATTTCAGCAGGAGTATCGGGATTATATTGATTTAGTAAAGTTACTGCAACTTATACCTGGGTTTGGGGCGATTGTCGGTGCATGACAAGGAATAGAAAAACGC
>NZ_JAVJNG010000307.1:0-240 GCF_038806185.1 Domibacillus sp. 8LH
GCATCCAGGCAAACAACGACTCGCGCCACATCGCCATGCCCGGCAGTGGCGACGGCACCACCGTGGCGCGCGTAATGAAGAACGAGGTTTCCATGTCTTCAAAGACGATGCCCAGCCGCTCGCCCACGCTGCGGACGATCTCGTCCACAGCGGGCGTTTCCTTGAAGCCGAAATCCACCACTGCGGTGTGGATGTCGTCGCCAATGGTTTTGATGACCAGGCGCTTGGCAGGGTCCACAT
>NZ_JAVJNG010000030.1:0-38991 GCF_038806185.1 Domibacillus sp. 8LH
AATCCACTGGGCGTCTTCTTCAGTAATTGCTTCTTTTTCAATCAGGCTGAGCACTTTATTGATATATTCGCTTACTTGCGTATACCTTTGATCTTTGTTTAATGTTTTTTGCATGCTAGTCACTCCCATGTTTTTAAAGGTAAGTTAAAAAAGTTATTCAGTTCACTACAATAGTGAATGACTGTCATTCATTAAGCGGTATAATAAACCAAATACACGAACGGCATTTATAATGGTTTGTGACTGACTGTCATTCATATAAATCAAATTATAAACCAGCGATACTCGTCTTTCTTCATGGAGGTCATATTCATCTCTTGCTTAATATGAGCTTATTTTACAAAGCAATCCTTTCACTGTCTTTGATTTCGTTAAATTTTCTTACACAATTTTCTTCTTCAACTCTGCATTTTTAATTAAATTAAGCTGCCAGTTCATATTTTAGAATTAAAATGACTCCCCTCCCAAAAATAGTAATCGCTTTCATTTTGTTTTAAAAAGCTATTATTTTTTCAAAAGTATCTCACAGGGAAAAAATTTTTGCAATACCTTGATTGAATTTTAACTTAATTTATCATTCAAGCCATACTCCTAGGTCGCCTTAGAAAAGTTTTTCATCCAGTTTTATTTCGATAAAGCCATTATACGGCAGCAAAATCTGAGCTGTACGAATAAACAATATTTTTTAAATTATTTAACATAGTCTAAAAAAAGCGTCCCACTAGCAACTTACTTTTGCAAGTAAGAGCAAGCGAAAAACTTTTATAAACGGAATTGCTTAGTTCAATCCAGTCTCCAATCTATAAAATAAAATGAAACGACAGGTTGTCTTCTATTCCAGATAAGAACAGTAAAATCCTGCCCCCCTTGTTGTGATGGCTTTTTATATAGGTTAATATCCGCTTTTTCGGTTAAAAACAGCTGGGTAAGAACTGTCTCTGCCGTTCTGGGCCACTGGTTCTTACCTGACTATTTTCTTCCTTTAGTTTATAAAATAATCTTTAATAAATTGATAAAACCGCTCGGCTGCTGGTGATATATATCTGCCCTCTACCCGGGCGAGTCCTATCACCCGATAGGAATTAGATGAGCGTATGCGTATTCTTGAAACCCGGCTCCAGTCGATTCCTTTAAAATCCGGGATAAGCGTAACGCCCAGTCCAGCTGTCACAAACGCCACGATCGTGTGCACCTCTTCGCCTTCAAAAGTGATTTCCGGACTTATCCCCGCTTCTTGAAACAATCTGTCTGTAATTCCCCGAATGCCGTTTCCTTTTTCTAAAAGCACAAACGTTTCATCAGCAATCTCCCGTAACGTTACGCTTTCGTAATGGGCGAGGCGGTGATCGGCGGGTACAATCAAAAACAATTCTTCCTTCCACAATTCGGTCCAATGGATTTGTTTGGTGTCCGGTGTTGAGGATACGAGACAAAAATCAATTTCGCCTGCTTCCAGCTGTTTAAGAAGCGAGTCGTTTCCATTTTGTTTAAAGCGGAATTTAACATTCGGGTATTCCGCCTGAAAAGACCTGACTAAGCTTGGAATCAGATACGTGCCCAGGGTAGGCATAAAGCCTAACGATATTTCTCCAAAATCCGGGTCAAGCAAGTCCTGAATCTCCTGCTTTACCTCTTGAAATTCCTTCATAATCCGGTCCGCCCGAACCAGAAACAGCTGCCCATACTGATTTAGCTTAATGGTGCGTCCCTGCCGCTCAAATAACGGAACACCGAGTTCCTCCTCAAGCTTCGCCATGGACCGGCTTAGAGCAGGCTGAGAAAGAGATAAAACCTCGGCTGCATTGGTGATGTGCTGCAAGCGTGCCACAACCCGAAAATATTCAATTTGCTGCCATTCCATCCATGTCTCACCTCTTTATTGGAGTAACAATAGTATATACCTTTTTTGCATGAATAACATGCAATTAATAAATTAGACATTATTATTCATCAGTCATATCATAAAACCTATAGAGATCATTTAAACAAAGAAAAGGTTTTCTATTTTGCTCAATTCATGAGGTATTTTATTTGAGGGGGATCATGTATGGCAACAAGCAAGGAATTTTTCTACCGGCGGCTGCATTCATTGTTGGGTGTCATTCCGGTCGGGGTTTTTTTAATTCAGCATTTGGTGGTCAATCACTTTGCGACAAAGGGACCGGAAGCATTTAATCAGGCGTCGCATTTTATGGAGAACCTGCCATTCCGTTACGCGCTTGAAGTATTTATTATTTTTCTTCCTATTTTATTTCATGCGATTTATGGACTGTATATTGCTTTTACAGCGAAGAACAATGTAAACCGGTACGGTTATTTCCGGAACTGGATGTTTACGCTTCAGCGTGTATCAGGCGTTGTTACTCTCGTTTTTATCGCCTGGCATGTATGGGAAACAAGAATTCAAGCTTTCTTTGGGGCAGAAGTAAACTATGACATGATGGCCAATATTTTAGATCATCCAGCTATGCTTGCATTCTATATTGTCGGGGTTCTTTCCACAGTCTTTCATTTCGCAAATGGCTTGTGGACATTCGGCGTAAGCTGGGGCTTGACTGTTACCCCTCGTTCTCAAAGAATTTCAACATATGTCACATTGGGTATTTTTATCGCATTATCATTGATTAGCATTCGTACCATTTTCGCTTTTGTTTAATTTGAACGCGTTAAATAAGGTGGGGTTTAGATGAATAAAGGAAAAATTATCGTCGTGGGCGGCGGTTTAGCCGGATTAATGGCGACCATTAAAATTGCAGAAGCAGGAAAACAAGTAGACTTATTTTCACTCGTTCCGGTAAAGCGCTCTCATTCTGTTTGTGCCCAGGGCGGCATTAATGGAGCAGTGAACACAAAAGGGGAAGGAGATTCTCCCTGGGAGCATTTTGACGATACAGTATACGGCGGGGACTTTCTTGCCAACCAGCCTCCGGTCAAAGCGATGACTGAAGCAGCACCAGGTATTATCCACCTGCTGGACCGGATGGGCGTTATGTTTAACCGTACGCCGGAAGGGCTGCTGGATTTCCGCCGTTTCGGCGGCACCCAGCACCACCGTACCGCTTTTGCCGGTGCGACTACCGGCCAGCAGCTGCTTTATGCACTCGATGAGCAAGTGCGCCGTTTTGAAGTACAAGGGCTTGTTACCAAATTTGAAGGCTGGGAATTCCTTGGTGCAGTTGTAGACGAAGAACAGATCTGCCGGGGAATTGTCGCTCAAAACTTAATGAGTATGGATATTCAAGCTTTCCCGGGTGATGCGGTGATTATGGCAACAGGCGGTCCCGGTATTATCTTTGGTAAATCTACGAACTCGATTATCAACACAGGCTCAGCAGCGTCAATCGTTTATCAACAGGGCGTTCATTATGCAAACGGTGAGTTTATTCAAATTCATCCGACGGCGATTCCCGGCGATGACAAACTCCGCTTAATGAGTGAATCGGCGCGCGGTGAAGGCGGACGTGTTTGGACATACAAAGACGGAAAGCCATGGTATTTCCTTGAAGAAAAGTATCCGGCCTACGGAAACCTGGTACCGCGGGATATTGCCACTCGTGAAATTTTCGATGTATGTGTCAGCCAGAAGCTGGGCATTAACGGCGAAAACATGGTGTATTTAGATCTCTCTCATAAAGACCCGCATGAATTGGATATAAAGCTTGGCGGTATCATTGAAATTTATGAAAAATTCATGGGTGATGACCCGCGTAAAGTGCCGATGAAAATCTTCCCTGCCGTTCATTACTCTATGGGTGGATTGTGGGTGGGTTACGACCAGCAAACCAATATTCCAGGTCTTTTTGCGGCCGGGGAATGCGAATATTCACAGCACGGGGCCAACCGCCTGGGAGCCAACTCCCTTCTTTCCGCTATTTACGGCGGCATGGTAGCCGGCCCGAATGCAGTCCGCTATATTCACGGCCTCGAGAAAGGTGCCGATGCGGTTTCTTCCACTGTTTTCGATCAGCATGTAAAACAGGAACAAGCAAAATGGAACGATATTTTATCTATGGGTAAAGGAACCGAAAACGCCTATATTCTGCACAAAGAGCTTGGCGAGTGGATGACAGCCAATGTAACAGTCGTCCGTTATAACGATAAGCTAAAAGAAACAGACAATAAAATTGTAGAGCTTCTAGAACGTTATCAACATATCGATATTAATGATACAGCCAAATGGAGCAACCAGGGAGCGGCCTTTACCCGCCAGCTTAAAAACATGCTGCACTTGGCCCGCGTAATGACGATCGGTGCACTCAACCGGAATGAAAGCCGCGGCGCTCACTACAAACCTGAGTTCCCAGAAAGAAACGATGAGGAATTTTTGAAAACAACCATGGCGGCCTTTGCCGGTGAAAAAACGGCGCCAGCCTTCCATTATGAAGATGTGGATGTATCATTAATTGCTCCCCGTAAACGCGATTACTCGAAGAAAAAGGAGGAGAAGGCATGAGCGAACACAAAATGGTTTCTTTTATTATTACACGTCAAGATACCGCTGATTCCACTCCCTATGAAGAAGAATTTGAAGTTCCGTACC
This sequence comes from Domibacillus sp. 8LH, assembly GCF_038806185.1. Lineage (NCBI taxonomy): Bacteria > Bacillati > Bacillota > Bacilli > Caryophanales > Bacillaceae > Domibacillus > Domibacillus sp. 8LH. The sequence goes on from NZ_JAVJNG010000030.1 coordinate 4,541, forward strand.
GTCCAAATATGAACGTGATTTCAGCACTCATGGAAATTCGGCGGAACCCTGTCAATAAAAAAGGAGAAAAAACGACACCCATTGCATGGGATATGAACTGTTTAGAAGAAGTGTGCGGGGCTTGTTCCATGTATATTAACGGCAAGCCGCGGCAGTCCTGCACAGCACTTGTGGACAAGCTTGAGCAGCCGATTCGCCTGGCGCCGATGAGCACCTTCCCGGTTGTCCGCGACCTTCAGGTCAACCGGAACCGTATGTTTGATTCACTCAAACGGGTAAAAGCATGGGTCCCAATTGACGGCACGTATGATCTTGGGCCGGGACCGCGTATGCCTGAGAGAAAACGCCAGTGGGCTTATGAATTATCCAAATGTATGACCTGCGGCGTTTGTTTAGAGGCCTGCCCGAATGTAAACAGCAAATCCGATTTTATTGGGCCAGCCCCTCTCTCCCAGGTGCGTTTATTTAATGCCCATCCAACAGGAGCGATGCATAAAGCAGAACGCCTTGATGCTATCATGAGCGATGGCGGACTGACAAACTGCGGGAATTCGCAAAACTGTGTGCAGTCCTGTCCGAAAGGCATTCCGTTAACAACATCGATTGCCGCCTTAAACCGGGAAGCAACATTCCAGTCGTTCCGTAATTTCTTCGGAAGCGATCAAGCATAGTAAGAAGGAATCCAGCTATATACCTCTGTCGAGTTAATCGACTTTATTAATCAAAGAACCACCTCTTATCGTACAACCGGTAAGGGGTGGTTCTTTGATTTTTTTTAGGAGCGGACCGTCTACCGTTCGGATTAAAATTGCTTTTTCTTCTGATATGGCATATTCACTTAATGAAAAAGCACCTGCTGGCATGTCTACTTGAGCATCAATTCGGAAAGGATTTTTCTTCAATTCATCATTTATCTTCTTGGCAACATTCAAGGTGATTTCTTTTGAAAAACGAATAACGATATCAATATCACTTTTTTCTGTGACTGCTTCGTTTCCGCTGGCTAGCTCAAATCCAAGACTGCCAACAGGACCCCATTTAAGTGAAGCTCCCTCCATTACATGACTGATTTGTTCTAAGGACTGAAAAATTTCCTTCGAACGAGTCTTCCATCCTTTTTCTTCCGTCAGCTGTTCAGGTGAAATTCGATTTACAATAAGATCCGCAGGTAAAAAAGCTCCAAACCGTTCACTTCTTACCGAACCCCGTACGCCGATAGCTACTAATCCCCGAGCGGCACGGGCCCGGCGCACGACCACGAAAGGTGCTTTCGCAAGGGATTCTTTCACCCAATCTGGTACAGGTGTGTAGCTGATCAAATCTTCGGCTCTTTTAATTTTCAACAAATCATGTGGCTTTAACTCCATTGTTCATTCAACTTTTTTCTTACTAAAATGGATGCAGCGCGGCCTCCGCCTTGCGCAAGAGGAGATGTGAGCCGAACTTCTAAGTCCATTGAGCCAACGGTTTTGATATCTTCAATGGCTTCTTTTATTTCTTTATAAATCATATCGCGATCTTTTGGCTCCGGGCTGTCCGCCTCTACTCCATCGACCAGCGAATGCAAAGCACCAAGCTTTTGGAATGATTCAATATCGTATGCCATAGCCGTTACCTTTTTTGTTGCCGCTTCTAACTCCTCTAAACTTCTATGCGTAATACGGGCTGCCGATTTTTTTGACATAACGTGCACATTTACACCAGGATCATGCAGGGCGATTAACCGATGGGCCTGCATGCCATGCGATAGAAAAGCACCCGAAATAGCCTTACCTGGAATAAATGAAACAACCGGATGACCGTTTAAACGTGCAGAAGCATAAGCATCTACAGCCGCTGCACAGGCTTGATGAATGCCGAGCAGTTCTTCATGATAACCATACGCCTGGCTTGGAACATCGACGATTGCCACAATGGTTCGTTTTTCTCTGTTTTGATCTTCTTGAATGGCTTCCCGAATGTATTTTGCGATTGTCCAGCCTTCCCGCAAACCTACTTCTCCGTTTCGTGCTCTTAAAAAGCGGCTTTGCACATCCGGCACAATAGCAATATATCGTACCTTGGTTTCCCCAATTAAAGCATCCGCCACCCGTACAGAAGGAACATCACTTATCTCTGGAGCGCCATTTCGCAGCAGGTCAAACCAAATTTGTCCCCGTCCTTCGGATTTTATGTTTTCTGAAACAGATTGATTTTCTTCAACTGTTTTTTGACCAGGTTCATCCCACAGCCGCCGTACATCTTCAGGCGTTAGCCGCTGTGACAGATCTAATTGATTTAAAAATGCTTCATACCGTTCCACCTGTTCGGTTCTCGGTGCAAACATGGCACCGCTTTTTATCATACAAAAAACAGCTTCTTTAATAGACTCTATATCATCTTCAATTAATAAGTCTGCAAAGCCGGCCGCAGTTCGCTGTTCCCCGCCAATGGTACTCCAAATTAATGGCCGGTCTTTGGAATCAAACTCACGAATACCCGCTTCCTGTTCAATTACTTCTGGTCCATTTAATCCTAGGCGGCCCTCTTTTGTCATAATAATGGCACTGCAAAGACCTGCTGTAATTGACATTCCACCAAATGCACCAATTTTCCCTGGAATCACTGCGATCACAGGAACATAACGACGAAGCGCTACAATGGCTGCGCCAATTTCAGCAATAGAAAGCAGCCCATAATTGGCTTCTTGAAGTCTCACTCCGCCTGTATCAAACACTAAAACAGGGATCACTTTAGCTCCACTTTCACACTGTTTTAATGCTATTTCCAATGCACCAGCAATTTTTGCACCGGATACCTCACCGATACCGCCGCCTTGAAAACTTCCCTCGATTGAAATAACCACAGCTTGCTGTTCATTAATGGTTCCTTTTGCCACAATAACGCCATCATCACTTTGAGGCACAATCCCTTGAGGCTCCAGATGAGGAGACTCCACTCCGTCAAATGGGCTGAGCAGTTCTTTATACGTTCCATCATCCAGCAGTTTTACTGCTCTTTCTCGTCCGCTGCATTCTACAAAACTAGCTCTTAATGCTTGTGTCAAGAGAGCTCACCTCCAATGCCTGGGCAAGGCGTATAGTGACAACACCGGGTGTAGCGCCAAAATCATTAATTTTTACTTTTGCGGCAATATCATGTTGTGCAAAAAAGCGATCAATGACGGCTTCCCATGTCTTTTTAAATCCGGTAACTCCTGTCCGAACGGTGACTTCCGTTTCTGCTCCATCATACGGTTCTAATATCACTTCTATATCACCTGAACCTACAACCCCAACGTGTGCACGCTGGCTGATTTTTTTTGTGGCGGGAAATGTATACTTGAGTGTTTCCACATAAAGCACCTCCGTTTACTGTGTGTATTGCAATTCTTTTAACATGTGATTGTCCATCCGATTTGGCTGCATTTTATCCAAAAAAATTGTAGCAGCAAGCAGATCCGCGCTGCCGCCTGGAGAAATATTGCGTTTTGTAAATTCTTCGTCCAGTGTCTGTATATAAGAAAGATTGCCAGCCTCCAGCGCTGCGGCTGCTTGCTTTTTTGCAAATCCAAGAGCTTCAGGACCGCCGCGATGCAAAATACATGTATCATTTAAATGGACAATTAAAGCCAGCAGCGTATTCAGCAGAGCGCTACTTTCTGGCAGCCCAGCTGCCCGCGACTTTTCGAGGGCGGGAAGCGAAACATTCATAATATGTGGAAAACCCTGCTGTGCTTCTCCTCTGGCTCCGCTTGCACCATACTTTTCAGAAACACGCTTTCCATTTGTAGCTGTAATAGGACAATGCTGATCTGGGTATCGAGCGGTTTCCCCGGCCAGCGAAACCATTTCTTCTATTGAATAGCAGCCTTTTCCCATCGCTGCAGCTGAAACGAGCAGGCCAATCGCCCAGATGGCTCCTTTATGCGTATTGACGCCGCCGGTTGTTTCCAGCATTCTTTGTTCCCCTTTACGTCCGATTGCGCCAATTTCTTCCCTTAGCAAAATGGACGGGCTCCTCCCATAGCTAATGTACGCTATACCTTCAAACGTTTCTTTTAGTGATACAGCGGACTTTCTCATGATATCAATGGTCAGGTCCTGGTGAGCGCCATTGTTATGTTTATCCACCAGTCCTGGCTTTGGTGTTAGTTCAGCTTCTTCTATTAATGAGCGAACGGCTGCCGAGGCTGCATAGCGGCTAAATGTCTTTTTTGCACGGCTCATTTTTATCCCTCCTGTTTACCAGCTTCTAAACTTAGCTGGTGGTTCGTACAGCCCATCCGACCATTGAACGATTTCTTCTACACTTTTGGCCGCCAACAGTGAGCGCTTGGCATCAGTCCGCCGGATATTTAAGTCTTCCGGAAGTGCGATCAATCCTTCGTGCCGCAGGCTTTCTGTTTTCTTTGAATCATGCCCAAGACCAACCGGTGTAACCCCGGCAACTGCCGCAACCGCTTCTCTTCGCTTTTCCATACTGTCTGTTTTGTATAAATAAGCAATGCCTTCCTCTGTAACAATATGTGTAACATCATCCCCGTAAATCATAACGGGCGCTGTCGCAAGGCCGGTATCTTTCTTGACATCAATCGCATCCAGTGATTCAACAAAAACAGGCTTGTTCCCAGCCTGGAACGTCTCAACAACTTGAACAACCAGCTTTTTCCCGCGGGCCAATAAATCATTGGACGACATCATATTTAACCAGGCCGGTGTTGAATGCCGTCTCCCACCCGGATTATGTCCCATATTGGGCGCTCCCCCGTAGCCTGCCAGCCTGCCGCGTGTCACAGTAGAAGAGTTTCCATCCCGGTCCATTTGCAGCGTTGACCCGATAAATAAATCGACTGCGTATTGCCCTGCCATTTGACAGAGAGTCCGGTTTGAACGCAAACTTCCATCGTGTCCTGTGAAAAAAACATCCCGGCGGGCTGCCACATACTTTTCCATTCCGACTTCCCCGCCAAAGCAGTGAACGCTGTCAACCCAGCCGCTCTCAATAGCAGGAATTAAAGTCGGATGCGGATTTAGCGCCCAATGCTTGCAAATTTTCCCCTTCAGTCCAAGTGAATCACCGTACGTAGGAAGCAGTAATTCAATTGCCGCTGTATTATATCCAATCCCATGATTCAACGACTGTACTTCGTGTTTTGCATATATGCCTTGGATGACCATCATAGCCTGCAAAATTTGAATATCGGTAATATGACGGGGATCACGTGTAAATAACGGTTCGAGTTCATATGGTTCATCTGCAACCACAATATAATCGATCCAGGAACCCGGAATATCCACCCGGGGCAATTCATCAGCCAGTTCATTCACCTGGGCGATCACAATACCGTCCCGGAATGCGGCCGCTTCGACAAGCGTTGGCGTTTCTTCTGTGTTTGGACCAGTATACAGATTTCCCTGCCTGTCTGCTTTATCTGCAGCCACGAGAGCAATAGAAGGAATGAGGTCAACGAAAAGACGGCCGTACAATTCAACATACGTATGAATTTCACCCATTGTCAGTTTCCCGTCTTCAAGCATTTGGGCTATTCGAAGACTTTGCGGCCCTGCATATGCAAAATCAACTTTGTTTGCAATGCCACGTTCAAACAGATCTAAGTGTTCCGGTCTTGAAATGCTGGACATAATCATATGCAAATTAAACAAATTTTTAGGGTTCGTCTGCGCGAGTGCTTCTGAAAGAAAGGAAGCCTGCTTTTGATTGTTTCCTTCCAGAACAACCCGGTCGCCCGGCCTAATCAATTTTTCCAGTACTTCTACAATTCGATCAGTCGGAATAACTCTTCCGTTAACAAGACCTTTCACACTGTCTATCCGCTTTTTCTTCGCATCCAGCCTTGTTGTCCATGAACGTTTTTGATTTACGGCCTGTTCCATCGTTTCCATCCTTGCAGTCCCCCTTCATGATTTCAATCGTTCGCGTTTCGCGATAAAAACACAATCATCAAATCCATTTTCTGCTACTGACATTACCCTGGCCTCGTGAAATGCCTTTGCTGCTAAACGGGAAAGTACATTTCCTGGTGGCATTTCAATAAATAGTCTTGTGCCATTTTCATATAAAACTGTTGATGCATCATGCCATTGAACAGCGGAAGAAACACTTTCAGCAAGGTCTTGTCGAATGTCAACTGGATCAAACAAAAGTCTAGCCCCTCTATTGCCCGCATATGGGATCAGAGGTTTGTAAAACGGGATGTCACGAAGCAGTTCAGACAGTTCTTCTGATACGGATGAGAGAAGCGGACAGTGGGAGGGCGTGCTGACATTCAGGAAGGAAGCACAGCGCGCCCCATTTTGTCTGGCAACATTTAAAATTCTTTGTACCCCGGGCAAGGCTCCTGACAGCGTGATTTGATCTGGTGCATTTTTGTTTGAAATAAACACAGGGTTCGTTTCTTCATAGTGCTGGCTGACAATAGACTTCAGCGTATCCTCAGTCATGCCCAGTACAACCCCCATACCATATCCCTTTGGGTAGGCTCGTTCCATTAGCTCCCCCCGATAACTCACAACTTTTAAGGCGTCTTGATAGTCAATAACACCGGCGGCAACAGCCGCGCTAAATACACCGACGGAATGTCCTGCCACAAAGTCCGGTTTAACACCTGCTGCTTCAAATGCTTTGAAAGCTCCAACGCCAGCAGTTAAAAGGGATATTTGCACGGACTTGGTTGAATACAGTGCTTCTTTTGAATGATTATTGTATACGCTTTCATTTAGCGTTTTATTTGCGGAAGCTATCACATTCTGAACTGGAGTTCCTGCTGGCAGGTCATTTAACAGCCCTGGCTTTTGGGAACCTTGTCCGGGAAACAAAAAAGAAATTTTCATATCCTTCACCCGCCTTCTTTACTGGGCATTTACGATTCAAACTTTTGTTGGAGGCTGGAAATCACATCTTCATTATGCTTCACTAGGATGTCAGCTAACTCGGTCATATTTTTTTCTGTTAGTAATTGTATAATCAGTTCATGCTCTGCAATAGATTTTTGAACATTTCCCTCTCTCGCAAAAGAAAGACTTTGAACTCTTAACAGCGGCCATCCAAGGCGTGAATAAACGTTTCGGATTGTTTCGCTTTTGCTCATCTTAATAAGACACATATGAAAAGAGTGGTTCAATTGTGTATAAGAATGAACATCTTCTGCTTTTTTCATTTCCTTAAGAAGTTGATTCATTTCTTTTAGCACTTCTGGGTCTGTTCCGTACTTTTTGATCCGGTCCATTGCCATATTCTCTAACGTATTTCGAATTTCCAGCAAGTCATAGATCTCATTTTCTGTATATTCCTTTACAACTGCACCCTTTCGCGGAATTCTTTCAACGAGTCCTTCGATTGCCAGCAAATAAATAGCCTCACGCACAGGCGCTCTACTCGTTCCATATTCTTCTGCATAGTTTTGTTCTATTAATTTTTCTCCCGGCTGCAGATCGCCTGCAATAATTTGTTCTGTAATATGTTCTGCAATGGAGTTAGATAAAGCATTATTTTTAAAATTATGTGGTGCCATCTTGTCACCCCTTCACATTTTTGTAAATTGTCGACTGTCGATTTTTATTATACAAATGTTTTTAAAATAATTCAATATTTAGAAAAAACAAAAAATAAGGTTTGCATTTTTATTTTGTTGCGTTTATGATATTCCCTAGAATACAGTCGACTGTATTCATATCTATTTTGTAACCGCTTACTTTAGCCGATGTTTTCCGATGGCCGCCCTATTATTAAAACAGTGAGGTGGAATAATGGTTATTTTTGGCGTAGCGTTACTGGCAATTTGTATGTTAACCGGTCTCTTTTTCGGTGAAATGCTTGGTGTTTTATTGGGTATTGACGCAAATGTAGGCGGTGTTGGCCTTGCGATGCTTATGCTTGTTTTAATCGTCGATTACTTGAAAAAACGTGGAAAGCTCAGCCAGCCCGCGCAAGAAGGACTTGGTTTCTGGAGTGCTATGTATATCCCAATCGTCATCGCTATGTCGGCAAACCAAAACGTGGCAGCAGCTTTAGATGGAGGCCCTCTTGCTGTTGTGGCAGGTGTTGCAGCTGTGGTAATCAGCTGGATGCTTGTTCCCCTTTTAAGTAAAGGCGCTCACCAAGTTCCGGTTGAAGAAGGCAAGGAAAATCAAATGCTAGCGGGAGGGGAATCAAATGTTTCAAACGTTAAGTGACGTATTTGTAGACAACCCTTTGATTGTTTCTTTTGCCCTTGTCGGTATTACCATGTATATTGCTTATTTCCTGTCTGATAAATTCACGAAAGGACGTGTTCATGGCTCAGCCATTGCCATCATTTTAGGATTACTTCTTGCTTATGTTGGCGGTGTAACGACTGGGGGCGAAAAAGGCTTATCCGATGTCAGTATCTTCGCTGGCATTGGCTTAATGGGCGGGGGCATGCTTCGCGATTTTGCCATTGTTTCGACTGCATTTGGTGCTAATTTCGATGAAATCAAAAAAGCTGGATTTAGTGGTGTTGCTTCATTATTTATTGGTGTGGTTCTTTCTTTTGTTGTTGGGGTTGCGATTGCTTTTGCTTTTGGTTATACAGATGCTGTCAGCCTTACCACAATTGGTGCCGGTACAGCGACGTACATTGTAGGCCCTGTCACTGGCGCAGCCATTGGAGCAAGCTCTACAGTCATTACCATCAGCATTGCTGCCGGGCTCGTAAAATCTATTTTAACGATGGTAGGCACTCCATTTATCGCTAAATACATCGGTTTAAACAATCCACGCTCAGCCATGGTATACGGAGGGCTCCTGGGAACAACGAGCGGCGTTGCCGGCGGATTGGCGGCTACTAATCCCAAATTGGTCCCATACGGAGCAGTGACAGCTACATTTTACACAGGACTCGGCTGTTTAATGGGACCCTCTGTGCTTTTTCTACTGACAAAAGCCATTGTGGGATAACGAGTCTGTTCCATGCCAGCTATATATACCGGCATGGAACAACTCTTTTATTTAATCGGCTATCTAGGCCTGTTCAACACATCTCTTGCTTCTTCAAAGGATTTCAGCAGACAACAAATTATTTTCTTCTGACCAGGTATCTTGTTTCCTCTTCATTGGTTATCTCCTCCTTTATTTAGATTGCATTTTTTAAAACGCAGATATCTAACAGATTAAGACATTCCCTTATGCCCTCCCACATGTCCCGCTCTCTGCAGATACGTCCCTCCCCTCATCAAGCTGTACGCATAAAAAACCGCTTTTTTCCCAAAACGATCCCGCAGCTGGTCAATTGTTTCATCTAAAATATGACGCCTTTTGTCCAGCTTCACCGGTGTAAATAAATCGATCTGCTCGTGCCCTGCCGCCTCCAGCCGGCTGCACACGATATGAATCTGGCGCACCGGCTGCCCATGCCAGTGCTTTTTAAACAGCCGCACAAAATGACTGGACAGCTCTGCCGTTTGATTCGTGCTTCTTGGCAGCAGCACCTGGTGCCTGAAACCGCGGTCTTCAATATCCTGTGTGTAGGAAATGCCAAGTGCAATCCCTGCTGCCGACACTCCATGCTGGCGCAGGCGCATCGCCACATCCTCTGTCATTTCCTTAATGACAATGTTGATTTCATCCGCTCGGTGATAATCACGCATTAAAATCTGTCCTTTAGAAAAAGATTTCTCGCGCGGTCCTGCTTTCTCGGAAAGAATACTATAGTCTATTCCCCATGCATGATAGTAAAGCTGCAATCCTAAAATGCCGAATTTCTTTTTCAGCTTCCACTTGTCTGCATGGGCAAGATCCTTTACCGATTCAATGCCCAGGTTATGAAGTGATTTTGCATATCCTGCTGAAATCCCCCACATATTTGTGATCGGATGAATCGCCCAGACCTTTTCCGGCACATCCTCATACGCCCAGTGAGCAATCCCGTCAGCGGCCTCCTTCCCTTCATTATCAAGTGACAATTTGGCAAGCAATGGATTATCCCCAATGCCGATCGTTACCACCAGGCGAAGCTCCTGCCAAATCATGCGCTGTATCGTGCGCGCAATCGTAACCTTATCGCCAAACAGCTGTCTGGATGCTGTCACATCCAGAAAAACTTCATCAATCGAATAAATATGCAAATCTTCATCCGGCACAAACCGCCGGTAAATATCAAGGATCATTTTATTTACCTTCAAATAAAGAGACATGGAAGGCTCCACAATCACCAGGCGGGGATCTTCCGGAATTTCATAATTTCGTGACCCTGTCCGGATGCCAAATTCTTTTTTTACCCGTGGCGAAGCAGCCAGCACGACAGAACCAGACCTGTCTTTATTGGCAATCACAATCACATACGCATAAAGCGGATGAATTCTGCACCGCACGGCCTCCACACTAGCAAAAAAAGATTTCACATCAATGCAAAGAATATCCCTGCGCGGCAAGTCGTTATCTTCAGTTGGTGTCCCCATCGCCATCGACCCCTGCAGCAAAAAAAATAGACACGATTTCATCCAATCGAAATGTCGAGTTATACCCCTTTAATTTAAAGTAAGGCTGCTGGCCTGGAAGCTGGCCGCACTCTGACACAACCCCGCTCACTTTGAGCAAGCTGTTATCGCCAAATGTATTCAGTTCAAACACAATTTCTTTTTGCAAATGAATGGAGGAATGAATGATCTGGTCAAATTCCTCGAGTTGCTGCTCATCAAATAAAAGCTCCCTTTTAACAGGCTTGTTTTTTTCCCTGCTGATCATTTCAGCGTGTTCAGAGAGGATCAGCCCCTGCCATTTCATCATTCCGCGATCTTGGTATAATTTCTTCATCCAACATAACTCCTTTCTATGAGAACGCTTGTTCCTACCATACATATATAGTTCCTCATCAGAACAAATATTCCTGCTGGATAATGAAATTTTTATTTATTGATCTTTAACATTGATTAAACGCTCCTATTTGTTTAGCTTGGTGGACATTAGCTTTACCCACACTATAACTTCCATTGCTCTTTTATTGCTTTCGGTTCCCTGCTCTTTCCTGCCAATAAAAAGGCACGAACCAAACGCTAATCGTGCGTTTGGTTCGTGCCTTTAAAGTGTTTAATTGTCTTAGTTGTTTAAAAAAACTGCCTAGTATAAAGGTTTCTTGTTTTACTCATTATTCGGGTTTTTGTTTTCTGCCTCTGCTCTTGCTTCAAACTTTTCCAGCTGGCGCTTTGCAAATTCGCGTCCTCCAAGACCGAATGAAAGAGCAAATGCAACGGCAAGACCGGCTACAACAAACAAAAAGGCAAAATTAACAATGCTTGTCGCGAAGTTAAGTTGTGCCAGTGCCATAAAGATCGCCATAATGATAATCGAATATTTCACAATACTGCCAAATAAACGGTTACCTGTTGCTCTTTGGATATAGTTCCCAAGAAGAGAGGATCCAACAAAACCAAGGCCCAGAATAATTAACGCACTTAAAACAAGCGGTAAATAACTGATCACGGCTGCACCGATATTATGTAGCACTTCAAGGCGGAGCACATTGAGTGCTTCGACTGTGAAAAAGATAATGATGAGAACTTGAACCGTTTTTCCAATAATGGCTGCAAGATCAAAAGAAGGTATACCGGCTTTAGGATTAGTATTTAAATACTTTGTAACATTGTCAATGCCTGTGCCTTTTAACAGACTGCTAAGCAAGTCTCCTATGAATCTTGCAATCACAACTCCGACCGTAATCAAGATAACTGCCACAAAGATGTTAGGAATCATATTAAGTACTTGATTTGTTTTATATGAGTAAACACTTGTTATTCATTTTACTTTGTGTCGTAACACACTGGCTGCGAGAATATTTTAACTTTTAAGTAAATTACTAGTTTTTTAGTAGTTATACGGTAATATCTTATAATCATTTGGAACGATCAAGAGTGCCATGACAAAAACAAGAAATCTGTTTCATTGAAAACTGGTCAAGAGCAAAGACGCGTTTACTCTGACCAGGAAACAGCTGCCCATTGAAGAGAAAATCAACAAACGTTTCATTTGACTTTGATGTAAAATGGGCTTTTGATAAGAATGGGGGAACCTTCTTTTTCCTGCCAAAAGCCGAGTTTTATAGATGAATGAAAAAAAGAGGAAAATGGAGCTTAAGGGTGAATAATCATAAAGGCGGAAGCCGATGGGAAGCTGGATAAAGCAGCGAAACTCCGACAATCGAAGAGATAGTGCTTAATTGAGGAGGCAAGGTCTTGAGTAGATATAAAAAACTAAGTCTGTCCGAATTTGAACAAATGGTCCATTACCCTGCGTACACACACGACCCGAAGCAGCTAAATCAATTAAAAAAAGAATTTTTACATGCATCGGTCAAAGCTTTTGGAGAAGATACGTTTGGCCGTTTAAAAGAAGGCACACGCAAAGTGATAGAAAGAGTTTGTATGACTTCAGCTGACCGCGGTTTTTTCTACATGAAGAGAAAAGACTTTTTAAGCAGAAACCACATTTCAGATAAAACGTTTCGAAATACAATGGGTGTTCTTCGTGAATCCGGTGTGATTGTCACCATCTATCAAGGGGCAGCTGCTCATAATGGCCGTGGTGAGCCTGTTCACCTGTTTGTCGACCACCCTTATTTCCCGCACTGGCGGGATTCACTCGAGCTGACCAAGTATTTACCCGATAAATAAGAAGATATCTATGGAAAAGTGAAGAAAGAAAAACAGTTGAGTGCACAGCGCCTTAACTGTTTTTATCGGTCCAAGCTGTCGAGAAAATCCCGGCAGCCTTTTTTTTCTAACTTTCATGCCATGTATCGTTTTTTCGGTCTATATACAGCGTTTGGTCTGGCTGCACTTCAGCATATAAGACATCTGAAAGAGAGGCAATTCCGGCTTGTGTTAATTGTTTATGAAGCCATTCCTTGTTAAGGTTCAGCTTTTCTAAATTAGTTGTATTCACAACGCCGTCTGATACCACTTCCGTTATAGTGGGCAGCAGTTTCTTTTGCGGATTAATCAGATTCATATCACCTTTGGTCACGGGTTGTTTACTGTCTTTTTTCATCACAGAAAGCTCCCCTGTCGTTTCAAAAATGGCATACTCCACTTCAGTGATGGAAAAAATATTTTTTTGTCTCAGTAATGCATGCAGCGCATCTATATCTAAACTCACCTTGCGAAGCGGCTTTTCCATAATCTTGCCGTTTTTAATCAGAATAAGGGGTTCTCCATTCATAAGTTTTCTTGCTTTTTTCGATTTTATCACGATCCATCCCAACAAAAGCGTCAATACACTCCATCCAATTAAGGAAATAACACCGTTCAAAATGGTTAAATTCTTATTGAAAGCAAGATTCCCCGCTACAGAGCCCATCGCAACAGCAGAAGCAAAATTAAAAAAGGTTATCTCTGAAAGTTCTTTTCTTTCCATCACTCTCATGAGAATGGATAAAGTAAGAAATGCCACTAATGTTCTAATGATTGTTTCCGTAACGCTCAACAATTCTCCCCCTTTTTGACGGTATTATTTCCTGAAGCGGAAGAAATATTTATTTAAAAAAGGTCAGCTCAGTTATACAAATAACTGGATTTATTATGAATCATATGAGTCCGTATACAACTTTCCTGTGACTGCCTATTGGCCCGAATCATTTTGTATAATGGAAACGATACGAACTAAAGGAGGCGTGCTCAATGAAAGAGGTATTTAACGCTTTAGTAGTAGATAAACAAGACGATCAATTTTCAATTGGAATGAAAGAGATCTCTTTAAAGGATTTACCTGAAATCGGTGTTTTGATTAAAGTTCATTACTCGGGAATCAATTACAAAGATGGGTTAGCGGCTGCGCCTGACGGAAGAATTGTAAAAAATTATCCGTTTGTACCGGGCATTGATTTGGTAGGAACAGTGGTTTCTTCCGAAGATCCTCGCTTTCAAGAGGGTGATGAAGTCATTGCAACAAGTTATGAAATAGGTGTTTCTCACTTTGGTGGTTACAGTGAGTATGCCCGAATTCCTGGGGATTGGATTTTGCCCCTCCCCCAAAACTTAACATTAAAAGAAGCGATTGTATTAGGAACAGCAGGCTTTACAGCTGCATTATCGATACAGAGACTGGAGGAAAACGGAATTACACCGGATAAAGAAAAAATACTTGTAACCGGTGCCACTGGTGGAGTAGGAAGTCTTGCTGTTTCCATGCTCGCTGCAAAAGGATACGAGGTGACAGCAAGCACTGGAAAATCTTCAGAACACGACTATTTACACGAGCTCGGTGCTAAAGAAGTGATCTCCCGGGAAGACGTATATAACGGAGAAATTAAACCGTTAGCTAAACAAAAATGGGCAGGTGCAATTGATCCGGTCGGAGGACCTTCACTGGCCGCCATCTTAAGCCAGATTCATTACGGTGGTTCCGTAGCTGTGAGCGGATTAACGGGCGGAGGCAGCGTACCGACAAGTGTATTTCCTTTTATTCTTCGCGGGGTGAACCTGCTTGGAATTGATTCGGTGTATTGCCCAATGGATATTAGAAAAAAAGTTTGGGATCGTATGGCTGCAGACTTAAAGACCGATAAGCTATTGGATTTTATCCAACAAGAAATTTCAATGGAGCAATTGCCTGAGTATCTACCTACTATTTTACAAGGGAAAGTCCGCGGCAGAATTATTGTACGTATCTAGATGAGCTCGAATGTAGAATAGAGTATTACCGCTATATATGGAAACGGTGATAATGAAGGATTAATGACGGGTACAAAACAAACCAAATTACCTGTAGCTTTGGCCTATATACCTAAATTACACACTTCCCAAAAGGAAAGCCTGCTCCTTCATAGTATAGGATGCAAGCGAGGTCGAACCTTTCGCATATATTTAAATATGCTAAAGGTTCGATTCTCTTAAAAGTGATTAGTGTATAAATGTAACTCCCCAAATCTAACTCTTGCTATTTAGCAAGCCCTTTTCATCACTTAACATATTTATAAATTTTTTTAAAGACGCAGGTACATACTTATCTCTTCGATGAATGAATATGGTTTTGACTTTTCCATATGGATCCGGAACTGGATGCTGTCTAAGGGTGCCATCTTGTATATACTTGGAAATCACACTATGTGGAAGCATACTTGTGCCCAGACCAGCAGCCACACAGCCGACGATTGCATCAAGAGTGCCAAATTCCATCGTCTTATTGGGAACTATTCCTTCCTGGTGCAACAACTGTTCAAGCTTTGCTCGATACGAACACCCAGAACGAAATACAAGCAGCGTCTTAGTTTGAATATCTTTGATAGAAGATAAAGAAGGATGATGTGAATCTGTAATGAGCACCAATTCTTCTTCAATCACTTCTCTTTGAATAAGATCAGGATGCTCAATTGGTTCAGCTACAAACGCTCCATCCAGTTCATACTGAAGAACTCCTTGAATATGTTGGTCGGTAGGCCCTGTTTTTAAAGTGAAATCAACGTCTGGGTAGTCTTTATGGTATTTTGCAATGAGGGCTGGTAATCGAACGGCAGCAGTTGTTTCCATCGAGCCGATAACTAAAGGACCCTTTGGTATGTGATCATCATTGATTACACTTTTTGTTTCTTCTATGAGATTAAATATTTTTTCTGTATATGCTAATAACATACTTCCTTTAGCCGTTAAGGTCGTGCCGCGATTATGTCTATAAAATAAAGTTGTTTGAAGATCCGTTTCCAGCTGCTGAATTTTCATGGTGATATTAGGCTGAGCATATTGGAGTTCCCTTGCTGCCTGAGAAATACTACCTAACTTTGCGACAGTCTGGAAAATTTTTAACGCATGCAAATCCATAAAACCTCTCCTCCAGATACGTCCTTTTATCTATATATCTTAATTGATAACAAATAACTTTTATATACATTAGATCATATAGCAAAATAAGGCTATGCTCAAAATTCAATCGAGCTTAACTAGAGATAAGCCGTTTAAAGAAGCAGCCGCTCAGAAATTTTATGATGTATATAGATTCATAGATCCTCCTCTTTCAAGGTACTCTTCTATATATATATTTTATTGATACCTATAATCATTTTTATATATTATGCTATATATCAAAATAAAGGTATGCTTGAAATATAATAGATGGACAAATAAAAACCATGAGGTGGAACTTATGTTACAGAATGAAATGACCAAACGTTTCAACATTCAGTATCCAATCATACAAGCCCCTATGGCTGGCGGAATCACGACTTCGAAATTAGTGGCTGAGGTTTCTAATACTGGCGGTTTGGGAATGATTGGCGCAGGTTATATGACTCCTGTTCAAACAAAAGAACAGATCAGGGAAATCAAACAGTTAACACCCAATCCTTTTGGTGTCAACTTATTTGTACCCAACGAATTTTACGTGACAGAAGACCAAGTGCAGTCAGCTAACCAGCTTCTACACCCTGTTTGTGCGCAATTGAATATTGAGCCAGCCGATCACCCTGATATTCCGGAATTCAGCAGTATTTTCCAAAGCTTTACGGAACAAATTAGCGTGATTATTGAAGAAAAGGTCCCTGTTTGTTCCTTTACGTTTGGTATTCCTTCCAAGGAAGTAATAGCTGAATTAAAGCAGCATAACATCATCCTTATCGGAACAGCTACCACGGTTAGAGAAGCTATTGAAAATGAAAAATTGGGAATGGACATGGTGGTCGTGCAGGGCAGTGAAGCGGGCGGGCACCGCGGGAACTTTATCGATGAGCATCAAGAGAGCTTAATAGGTTTAATGTCTCTCATCCCGCAGGTTGTGGACCATGTAAGCATTCCTGTTATTGCTGCTGGAGGCATTATGGATGGAAGAGGATTAATGGCTTCTATCTGCTTAGGAGCAAAAGGTGTCCAAATGGGGACAGCTTTCCTGACTTGTGTAGAAAGCGGCGCACACAAGGTACATAAAGAAGCTATTTTAAATGCGGCTGAAGACCAGATGACGTTTACCCGTTCTTTTTCTGGCAAATGGGCAAGAGGCATCCAAAACAAATTTATTGCAGATATGCAGGAGCACGAAATGCTTGTGCCTGATTTTCCTGTTCAAAATCAACTCACGCAAATGATTAGAAAAACGAGCAGTACACAAAACAATCAAGACTTTATGTCCCTTTGGTCTGGCCAGAGTCCGAGACTAGCCAAAAATCAAACCGTTAAAGCATTAATGAAAGAGATAATAGAAGAAGTGAACAAAATGAGTGTATGTATATAGTAGCTTCAGAAGTTCCTTGCTCTCCTTCGCTTCTTGTTCAGCACAGCTGCTTCCGTCAGAGCATCATTAAGAAGCCGAAATACTTTTTGTATTTCGGCTTCTGTTTATCATGCCCAGCGAGAACAGCGGGCGTTCATTTACAAAAGCGTGCCTTGCTCGCCATAGGTTGTGCTTAAAGCTCAAGAGACGGCTGCTCTTTTACTAGTTTAGAAGGATTGTTGATTTTATACGGCACCGGAACATCTACCATAAACTTTTCTTCAACGTCTTTTCCTTTCGGAAAACTCTTTTTGACAATCTTCCCGTCAAACTGAAGATTTTCTCCCGGCTGCAGTTCCAGCTTTTTAAGCGTCTTGCTGTGACTGCACCATGCAAAGCCAACATTCACAGGTTCTTCCTGTTCCTGTACAATCCGAACATTTTCCAGTACGACTACTTCATCGTTTTCTTCGCTGAAATGGTTCCAGCTTAGGGCAAACTGCTTCACTTTGGCAGTAAAATGCACTTTGTCTGCTGGCAGTTCAAGAACAGGCTGCTTCGCCTTTTTGGCTTTAGATGCTGGCTGAGGAGCGCTCCCTTCTGTACTTTTGGCCTTTTCTTTTTTGGCAGGAGGCTCAGCATCAGCAGGAGGTTCTCCCCCTTCTGCCACATTCACTCTGCTTTCTTTCCCGAAATTAGAAGACTGCATATCCTTTAAATAGTCTGGATAAATACAGCTTAAATGGCTGTCTTGAAATTCAATGACTAGAATGTTAACGGCGTTCTCGGTGCCATATTCCTCATAGCCTTTTATCGTCACGAGCCGCTTATATGTTTTTCCTTTGTACCAAAATTCTTTTTTCGCTTCTTTTGCGGAAGAAAGCCCCCACTCCCTTACCTTTTTCGCATAGTCCTCTTCATTTTCAAACACCTTGTATTCCCCTTTTGGCGGAATATAGGATGTTAAATTTGAATCCTCAATATGGGGATATGTAATAGCCATACATGATACGTCCTCTCTGTTGGTTCTCTCAAAGATATTGTTTATTTTAACAGAAAGTCTACTCTTTTTATCGAGTTTCTTTATAGGATCATCATCAGCTCTACACTAACCTCGTTCCGTCTTCCGGTAACTGTTTTTTCTTCTTTAATAAACCGTTCTATAAACAAGGCAGCTACATCTTTAAGTAACATAGCCTTTACACCTGCTCATCATTATCACTCTCTACGAATTGTTTTAAAGCGGACAGCTTTTCATCCCAATATTGCTCAAAAAAGGAAAGCCATTCTTTTAATTCAATCAGCGGTTCCGAGTGAAGCCTGTACCGGGTTTCCCGCCCGATCTTTTGACTGGTCACAAGGTTCGCATCGGCAAGCACTTGCAGATGCTTGTTCACAGCAGTGCGGCTTATAGGGAAATATTCTGTTATGGCGGCAATAGACATTTCCTTGTCAGCAAGTAATTGTAACAAACTGCGACGAGTAGGGTCCGCAATGGCTTGAAATACATCGTGCTTAGGCGAAGATGCGGCCATGTTTAAGCCTCAATATATTTTGGAAGCTTTTCTTTAATAATGCTCTCCCAGCCGCCGTCCATAATTCCACGAACGACTGAGTGTGGCTGTCCAAACTCCGTGACTTTTTCTGCATCCCATCCAGAATGAATGAGCGTGAATTCCGTTTTGTTCTCTTCCAGCTTTTTTAATTCAAAAGCAAGATGCCAATCCTTACCCCAGTCAAATCCAAGGCGATGAGGAGGATCGAGTTCTGTTACTGTACAAGGTGAATCACCAAATGGACCTGCATGAAGAATAAATTCATGTCCTAAAACAGGTTCAAAGGTGTTTGGCATCCACCAGGCCGCAATCCCTTCTGATGTAGAAACGGCTTTCCATGCCTTTTCAATCGGAGCATTCAGTACAACTGTTTTACGGATTTCTGTTACATTTTCATTTTTATGCATGATAGACCTCCAAGGTTAAAAATAACACCAAATGGTGTCACATTATTATAACACCTTTTAGTGTTACTTTATAGTCACTAGTTGAATACAATCAAAAGCCATCACTTCCTGAAAAAATGACTGCTCCAGCACGAAACTCAAGAGTTACACATGTTTAAAATAACTGAAGCATACTTTTGAAGTGGAATTCATTTAGCATTTTAAGGGGGTCAAGTGATGGCGGAACTTTTTGTAAGCCGTTCTTTAGACGAAATACGATTCTGGTCCAGAATCATGAAAGAACATGCCTTATTTTTAAGTTTAGGTTTTACGTATGAAGATAAACAATTGATCGAGGAAGCAAAACAGTTTATTGGTGTATTTGAACGGATTGAACAAGAACTAAGCACCTACACCGTTGATGCTGATCCTCAGCTCATTAAACAATTTAACAGTAAAGTGTATCAAGCCGCCGCCTCTATATGGGCTTATAAACGTAAAGTGTTAGGCTTAATTTTACGCTGTCAAATTAGGTCAAATAATTATGCATTGTTAGTAGATCATACAAGCCGTGAAGCCGCTTATTTTGCTAAGCGTTTAAAAGAATTAAACGAGGGAAAATTAAAGCCTTTGCCAGAAGCGATTATTAAAGAAAATGTATTTTTCCTTAAAATCATGGCCGATCATGCGAAGTTTATTGGTCATTTACTGGACCCATCTGAGAGAAAACTGGTGGAGCAGGCACGAGAGTTCAGCCATGACTTTGACCAGCTTCTCTATCAAGCAATCGATTTGGATTCCATGCGCCCGCAATCTGAAACAGCCCCTCTTTTAGATCAATTTTTAGATCAAAATCGGGTTTCGGTCGTTTCGCTGCGAAACTTTAAAAAGACAGCAAGAGACTTGATTGAAGAATGCAGAATTAAAAGTAACATCCATCCTCTCCTGGCCGACCACGTTTTTCGTGAAGCGGAAAGATTTTTACACATCATTGATATGTTTGAAGTCAGCTTAACGAAAGAAAATGACCAGAAAAAATAACAATAATGGACAAGGATTCTGTACTATATGAAGCCCCCATCTTTATCCTAATACACACTCGTATTATAAGTGCTGGCCGTATTGCATAATGTATAACTATTTTGATCATCGAATCACTCGTTTTGATAAATGAAACATCAAAGCCCCTCACGTAAAACAAATAAAAAGAGGGAGAATATCTCTCCCTCTTTGCTGCTTAAGCTGCTTTTTTAGTAAACGTCACTTTTGATACTTTCGTTTTCGCAAAAATAATGGTTAAGATGAGCGGTACCACAATCGCTACAGCCATCGCCACTGCAAACATGATCATGTGCTGCGGCTGGATCGACAGAATACCAGGCAGGCCGCCTACCCCGATGGAGTTTGCCATTACACCGCTTCCTACAGAGATAATCGCAGCAGTCAAAGATCCAATCATGGCTGCTAGGAATGGGAAGCCGTATTTAAGGTTGATACCGAAGATAGCCGGTTCTGTTACCCCCAGGTAGCAGGAAATAGCCGCTGGAATCGATACTTGCTTTTCTTCTTCATTTTTTCTATTAATGTAGATCATGGCCAAAACAGCAGAACCTTGTGCAATATTAGACAAAGCGATCATCGGCCATAGGTTTGTACCGCCAAGTTCACTCATAAGCTGAAGGTCGATTGCATTCGTCATGTGGTGCAATCCAGTAATGACAAGCGGCGCATAAGCAAATCCAAAGATAGCCGCAAACAACCAGCCAAATGATGAAGTTAAACCTGAATACACAACGTCAGAAACAAATGAGCCAATGCTCCATCCGATAGGACCCAGTACAGTGTGCGCAATTAAAACGGTCGGAAGTAAAGCGAAAAACGGTACGACAATCATAGAAATAGCATTTGGAACAATATCACGTAATTTACGCTCTAAGAACGCCAACACAAGACCGGCAAGAATCGCAGGAATCACTTGTGCCTGGTAACCGATCATTTCAATCTGCGCGAAGCCAAAATCCCATACAGGTATATCGCCGGCTTTGGCGCCTGCTACTCCATATGCGTTAAGAAGCTGAGGAGAAACAAGGGTAATACCAAGAACGATACCGAGAATTTGTGACGTTCCCATTTTCTTTGTAATCGCCCATGTAATCCCTACAGGCAGGAAGTGGAATACCGCTTCACCAATTAACCATAAAAATGCATGTACACCAGCCCAAAACTGAGAAACCTCTATCAGTGACTTTGTTCCGTCTTCGAGCATTTTTATGTCACCGATTACATTTCTGAAACCTAAAATCAAACCGCCGACTACAAGTGCCGGAATCAGCGGCGTAAAGATATCGGCAAGGTGAGCGATCATTCGCTGAATGAAATTCATATTTTGCTTCGCAGCCACTTTTGCTTCTTCTTTGGAAGCGCTGTCTATATCGGCATATTTAACAAACTCATTAAAGAAGGAAGAAACCTCGTTTCCAATGATAACCTGGAACTGGCCCGCTTGTGTAAAGGTGCCCTTTACAAGCTTAATCGCCTCTATTTCTTTCACATTTGCTTGTTTTGGATCTTTTAGAACGAAACGCATTCTCGTTGCGCAATGTGTAACAGCAGCGACGTTCTCTTTCCCCCCAATGCGTTCCAGCAGTTGTTTCGCTGGATCTGTATACTTACTCATTCTCTTATCCCCCTGATGAATTGGAGTAACTCCAATCCTTTCTTAATTGTATAATAATCAAACCTTTGTATATAGAAGATGTTGACGGTTTCAAACTAACTCTTTCCCTGTATATACAAGCATCTGTTTACGCTTTCATTTTATCTTGTATATACAGGGTTGTCAACAAGGATTTTTAAAATTATTTTCAAAAAATGAATGCTTATAAATAAGGATCCGGATATTTTTAAACAGCCACTCACATCTTCAATACCTTTGCTTTCACATTGGCCGCATCGCTTAACTGGCGCGAATAGAAAAACACCTCCAAGTTGGTTTTTCAGGTAATTACATACCCGCTTTTCAACTTAAAGGTATTTTTATTTGGCTCGCTCTGTGCCGTAAACTGATGTCTAATCCACAATCAGTGAAGTTTATATGTATAGACGAGCTGTTTAGTGAAATTTGAGTTCCTATGTTTTAAACGGTGAAATTTATATTTTATAAAAAGAAACAGAGGGCTGTTTTGGGTTTCTCTGTTTTATTCAATAAAGTATCTGTAGTTTACGTACCATTCTCCAAAGCTTAATCTAAGAAAGAATGATTCTTAAAGAAATAAATATCATACTTATTTATGTTTTTAACTTTCTCTCCATCACTTCTGCCATTTGCTGAGAATGTCAGTCCTTTCGAATATGCAGCTACTTCTGCAACAGCTACAATTTCCTACATAACTCATTTATAGTTAATAGCTATTCTTCAACGTTTGCTGATCATGACGACCTTGTATACCGGTTTGTTAAAAATAGTTAACCCAGCTAAGTAGATAAATAACAGCATTGCATCATTCTTATCGTAATGGGATAAATTGATTGTTGGTTGACTTCTAGATTTGTGTTTAAATGGAAAAGTCTTATTCAGTCAATCAGGAATTTTAGGAGGAAACATGAAGAAAATTATTGCCGCAACACTGCTTACCGTCTCTCTAATGCCATCTCTTGCCTCAGCAGCCACCACATATACGGTTCAATCCGGAGATACAATGTGGAAGATTGCCAGTAAATATAAGGTTGGAACCTCAGAAATTATTACAGCAAATCCATCGGTAAAGAACCCAAACATGATTTATCCGGGCCAAACGCTAAACATTCCGACGGTTTCCACAAACGTAACAAATGCGGAAGCAGAAGTCATCCGTTTAGTTAATATTGAGCGTCAAAACACAGGCCTTAAGCCGTTAACACAAAACTGGGAGCTTTCTCGTGTCGCTCGAATCAAATCTCAAGACATGATGAAAAATAATTATTTCGCCCATAATTCACCTACATATGGTACTCCATTTAACATGATGAAAAATTTCGGTATTACATATAAATCAGCAGGAGAAAATATCGCCAAGGGGCAGACAACGCCTGCAGCAGTCATGAAAGCTTGGATGAATTCGCCTGGTCATAGAGCAAACATCTTAAGCAGTAACTTCACTCAAATTGGTGTAGGCTACGAGCCAAACGGAAATTACTGGACACAGCAATTTATCCAGAAATAAGCAAGGAAGGGCAAGCTAATTTGCTTGCCCTTTTTTGTCTTTGTACTGAAAAATACTTGTTCTGTCGGTGCGTATCAACTGATATTTTGCGCATAGTTGAAAAAGAAGGTAAAAAAAGAGCGGTTGAACAAAGCCGCTCTCTTCTCTAATAAGATGTTTAGGAGGAAGGTCTTCTACACCTTCCTTTCTGAACGATACGTTTTACTGTTTTGGGCAAGTTTATGTTACCAGTCAAGCAACTCGTATATTATCTCGAAAATATTCTTATTTTAAGTGCTCAATCGTTAATCGATGGGAGCTCGTACTGGCTCATTCTATGAACCATTAAAGCGAATTGACCTCTTGTTAAAGGCTCATTTATACCAAACCGGTTGTTCGATTTACCGTTGACAATGCCACGTTC
This sequence comes from Domibacillus sp. 8LH, assembly GCF_038806185.1. NCBI lineage: Bacteria > Bacillati > Bacillota > Bacilli > Caryophanales > Bacillaceae > Domibacillus > Domibacillus sp. 8LH. Next base: position 28,236 of record NZ_JAVJNG010000030.1, read on the forward strand.
TATAAGCACATTTACAGCATACGCATAGCGACCCGTTACATCTGTAAATTTGCTCGATTCTTCAACTGGCTGGACGGAAACTTTATCTGTAGTTTCATATCCAAATGATCTAAAAAAGATAATAGCTGCTTCACCTCGTGTAATATTGTCCGCAGCTCCAAAGTACACATCTGACTTACCATTTACAATTCCAGCATATTTAAGAGCAGCCACGGCTTGAGTTGCACGAGCCGGCACATCTTTAAAACTCGTCTTAGGGGCATTCTGGAGATCAAGCTCCAAGTATTTAGCCAGCAGCACAGCAGCATCCACTCTTTTGATTGGTTGCTCTACTCCGAAATGAGTCTGATAACCCATAGCAATATACTTTTCTACGAGAAAATCTACAGCCTCTTCGTAAATTGTCCCCTTAGTGTCAATGAATGATGCGGACGCTGGTGAAACGGACGACGTGAAAATGGCTCCTGCTACTAGTGATGCAGCTAAAATATTTAACGGCTTTTTCATTATGCCTCTCTCCTTATGTCAGTCTTTATCCTAAAGACCAGTATAATAGAACAATAAACGGATGAGCATACAAAAAAAGTATTAATTTCTATTTTGCTCTAAGGCTCAATATTCTCTTTTTTCCTTTGCTGCTTTTCAATTGGTATAATAAAAGCAAAAACTAAGGAGTTTTATAAGTGAATCATTCAGCTTTGTACCTGGTAACGGATCCAGCAGTTAAACAAACGAATCCGGACCAAAATGTGTTTATGGAATTTGAGCGACTTTATTATGTAACGAATCCCATCAATCGCCATGTAAACTTAATTGGAGAAAAAGCCCTTAGAAAACCGTCTGATGAGCTGAATTTCATTTTCGGTGTTCCAACTGTGAAAGATGTTGCGGAATTAGTAAAGCACGACAGCGCGTTTCGTCAGTCCATAATTGAAGTGTATGATGAAATAGACAGCGAAGATGAGATAAAAATGGATATGATTTTTCGTTTGGTTTGTCTTGATGAGCTGCTAGGATTCTTGGACGGTGCTTCTAAATTGTTTTCTTATATAGGTGATGTATCCGAGCGGTTTATAACCCCCTACCCTAAGCAGATTCTAATACAAGAAGGCCCTTATAAGTGGGATGATGAGGGCTGCTGTTATAAAGAAGTCTTGCCCAGTACAACAATAGACTGAGCGGTTTTACAACGACAATAAAAAAAGAGCGGCCTCTACTTAAGACTGCCGCTCCCCTATTTATTAAAATGCAGACATAAGAGATGTAACCCTTACAAACAAGTTAACGTATAAAGCCATTATTACCAATCGCTTTTGTTTTTTTGTTATGTGCTAACATATAAAATAGCCCAGCTTTTACTTTTTCTTCTCAACTAATTCAAAACCACTCAATCCAATCGCAGCCTCTACTCCTTTTTGAAGGGTTGAAAAAGTACGAACTTTACTCATATTTAGGTTAGCGTTTGTAATTTCGATGGAAAGTTCAGAAGAAATTCCCACCACGAAACACTCAGCTCCTAGTAAACGAACAGATTCGATTAATTTTTGAATTCCAAACATAGTAAATTCATCAACGCTAGTAATAGCAGTTACATCAATCAGAAGGTAATTTGCCTTCTGACGGGATATTTCAATTAAAGCATTTTCAAGTAAATCTGACAGTCGTTCTTGGTTGTACATGCCGATCAGAGTTATCACAAGAATTCCTTTCAAAACAGGTATAATAGGAGAAGATAACTCCTTGACCAGTAAAGATAATTCTCCGGTGCGGTCTTGTACCTTTTCCTCTAATTCTTTAATACTTTGTTGTTCCTTTTGTCTTGCTAATTCGTGAATATTTTTTGATGGTGTAATACTGGAAGGAAATATCTCAATTTCATCAATTTCTTCACCTTCCGCCTGGCTCTTGTTAACCTTGTACCACATATCTTGTTGAAAAAGCCCCGAAAAGACACCTGACCAATGACTGGGTAATAAGACTTCCGTATTTTTCCTGTCAGAATCTTTAAAAATTCTATGCGCCCAATTATCCTCTAATTGAACAACTGCTCTTTTTTCCTCAAAAGAATAATAAGTAACCGTAAATTTTCCCCAGCCAGCAGTTTTATAGATATCACTGTATTCTGTAAGAAGTTGTTCAATATCTTCTTCACGTTCTTGGTAATATGAACTTACTAGATGCCCCATCCGATAAAAGGTTGCCTCATATACTGCCTTGGACACTTCAGTGCCAGAAACCTCTTCAATTGTATTTAAAAATAATTCAATCGCAGAATCCCAGAACAGGAGGGCAGGTGCACCGTCAAAAGTAAATAACCCCTTTTCCTCATCCCATATGATTTCATTTTTGTTTACTTGGACCCTTAAATTTGGTTTGCCCATTTCTCTCACCCGTATATTGTGACTTTTCTTTATACTATAACAGAAAAAACGATTTACTATTTTCATACTCTAAGATAACTGTTAGTTCAACAAGGAAACCAATATTACCTTTTTACAATGAAAAAGAAAGAGTAACTATAGTTTCTATGTGATAAAAATTATGTATTAAAATATATGAACGACTTTCCATCAAGGATGAGCTGAATAGCGGGATTAGAATGCGCTGCTTAATCGTCTTTAATATAATTGCTTCTTCTTTTCATAATTCAGTATACTTGCAAAGGAAAATAAAACGCTGAATCAATGACAGAAAGGTTTGTGAAAATGCAAAAGAACTCATTTAAAAAACGGATGGAATTGGCGGTTATGCTTAGTATGCTAGGTGCTCTGGGCCCGCTGAACATTGATATGTACCTGCCCGCATTCCCTGATATTGCAGGAGATTTAGAGGCACACGCTTCTCTTGTTCAAATGAGCCTTACGGCGTGCTTAGTCGGACTTGCTGTCGGTCAAATAATCATTGGACCCATCAGTGATGCTCAAGGCCGCAGAAAGCCTCTCCTTATTTCAGTTACACTATTTGTAATAGCCACGTTACTGTGTGCCCTCGCTCCATCCATTGAAATTTTAATTGCCGGCCGCTTACTGCAAGGCCTTACCGCTTCCGCTGGAATTGTCATATCACGGGCAATCGTTCGCGACATTTTCAGCGGAAAGGAATTAACAAAGTTTTTTTCGCTTCTAATGGTCATCAATGCCGTTGCACCCTTAGCGGCACCAATCGCGGGTGGCGGGATTTTGTGGTTTTCTTTTGCAACTTGGAAAACGATATTTCTTTTTTTGGCACTCACGGGGTTATTTATTGTGATCCTGCTTTACTTCCGACTGCAGGAAACTCTTTCTATTGAAAATAGAATCCCAAGCTCTCTCGGCCATTCCATCCGTACAATGGGTGACTTATTTAGGGATCGTTCATTTATCGGCTATGCCCTCACACTAGGTTTTATACATGGGGGGAGTTTTGCTTATGTATCCGGCACGCCATTTGTGTATCAGGATATTTATGGTGTATCACCGCAAATGTTTAGTGTACTGTTTGGTATTAACGGGATTGCAATTATTTCGGGAAGCTTTATGGTTGGACGTTTAGCAGGCATTATAGAGGAGAAACGTTTATTACAAAGCGGCGTCATTCTCTCTACTTTAGCAGCTTTATTTTTATTTATTATGACCATTATAGAAGGACCGCTTGCCCTTATCGTTATTCCAATTTATGTGTATATGACAGGCATGGGAATTGTACTTACCAGTTCTTTCACAGTCGCCATTGCCAAGCAGGGGCACCGTGCGGGAAGCGCAAGTGCTTTGCTCGGAATGCTGCCTCTTTTGATCGGTTCTATTATGTCCCCGCTTGCTGGAATAAAAGAAGGATCGGCTGTACCAATGGGGACAATCATTTTCATTACATCACTTATTGGAACCATAGTCTTATTTGCTTTAGGAGAAAAAACTCCCTCTCGCAGAGAAGAAAAAGATATATAAACAACATTTTTCTGCTTTAACAACTTATGAATGATCAAAAAATATTTTATCATTTTCGGCGAGAACACTCCCACTTCAACCGTCAGGTAAGTGGGTGGTAGTTCAAAAAAAACAATAGTTCATGTAAAAAAACCGCCAGATTAAATCTAGCGGTTTTTTTCTGCATTCGTTTACTTTCCGATAAACATTTGTGTCCAATGCCCATCTACATAACCTACACCAATATGAGTGAAGTTAGCACTTAAAATATTTTTACGGTGTCCATCGCTGTTCATCCACGCCTTCATTACTTCTTCAGGTGTTTTTTGACCTTTTGCAATGTTTTCACCAGCCGTTTTATACGTAATACCGAATTGCTTCATCATATCAAATGGTGAACCATACGTAGGTGATTGGTGAGAGAAATATCCTTTGTTTTTCATATCTGCTGATTTTGCACGAGCAACTTCGCTTAGTTTTGTATCTAGTTGAAGAGCTTTCAAGCCAGCTTTTGCACGCTCTTGATTTACAAGTTCAAATACTTTCTTCTCAAACTCGTTAACAGAACCAGTAGTTGCTGCTGGTGTTTGAGCTGGTGCCGGGGCTGGAGCAGTTGTTGTTGGCGGAGCTTTCGCTGGCTCTTGAGTAGTCGTTGTTGGCGCCTTTGCTGGCTCTTGAGTAGTTGTTGGTGGTGCCTTTACTGTTGTTGTTTCTGGTGTTGTTTGTGCCGGTAGTTTAACAAACGAAACAGTTTGTTTGCCATCAATATATTTAACAATTACCTGGTATTGAATGGTTTGAACAGTCGGTGTAGCGGCATGTGCTTGTCCTGCTGAAAGTAATCCTAGTGAAAGAGCACCAGCTGTAGCGATCATACGTAGTTTCTTTTTCAAGTTAATTCCCTCCTGCAATTCTTAGTTGTTTGTCGTGACCCTGTTGCTCGGTCTCTGCCACTAATAATGCAAGAAAAGAGATTTTACCGCAATAGGTTTTAAACCTCCAATTTTAGCTAGAATTCCACAAAAATTCTTTCCATTTTTAAACAATGCTTCAACCTTAGGTGTAGCCTGGTGCTATAGTCATATCGATATTAAAAAGAAAAATCATTTTTCATTGCTTGTAATGGAATTGTTATATTTTTTACACAAATGTTTAACCGAAAAACACGATAAAAACGCGTTTCGTGTTTTAAATATTTCATTTGAAATCTGCATAAAAAGCATTTTAAACAGAAAAAGTCGAACCTTTGATGCCTCTGAAGACACGTCAAAAGCTCGACCTCGTTTCCAGCCCACCCCTAAAGGAATGAGCTTTGCTGCTCAGAAAGTCTGTAAGCAGCTATCATTTTATAAACAGTTAAAATTATTTACACCCAGTCGCTATGGTATATCCTCTTCACCGCGCCTTTAACTCAACCATATTGCTTTTTCAGTGCCGCTAAATCTTTGCCATAGCATTCTAAGCAGGTCCACGCTTTTCTACTTTTGAGGCTAACAATACGTTTTCCGTTAATATTCATCACATCTGGTTTATAAAACACAACATTCTTTTCTTTGTTGCAGTAGTCACAAGACTTTAAGGTGTTATCTGGTCCCTGTGCTTGATATACGTGTTCAACAAGTCTTATTGGCTCATAGTCAGGTCTGGCGTCCATCACTCTCAAGTTATTAAGAAATTCATTACCATAATCTCTGCCCAAGTTTTTCATCCAATCACCCTTTCAATTTTTACGCTTATATTAACTCTCATTATTGTCGTATTCATAGAAAAGTATTCAGTAAAAAAATATAAACTTGAACTCATTATCCTTTTTTTAATCATAGACATGCAGATTAAGGCTGAGCCTTTCTTTACTTTCGTGCTTATTATCTTGTTGATATGTAGTTAAAAACATTTTTGAATTTTTCACATAACGTATTAAGAAAATCAATTAAGTTGTATTTTATATACAGAGGATCCTATTTGTTAAGATTGCTGTTTTTCTGCGTGCCACCCTATTTTTAAAAACAGATATAATAACGAGAAAATCTGCTTAAAAAAGGCCTTTATATTCATATACACACGTGAATATAAAAGCCTCATATGATGCCAAAATTATGACACTGCACTTTCTGGATTTTCTTCTATAAAAGCTGTGTAAGCAGCTGCCTTTTCTTCATCAAAATGATCTTCTCATTTTGATCTGCCAGCCGCCATTAATACATTACCAACTATGTTTACAATTCTACGGAACACCTATCCCAAATGCGGTCAACACCTGCAATAAAAGCTTTTCCTTATAATGAGCTTTCACAGTTACCCTTCTTCTAAAAACGAAAATCCCTGAATTCTTTTGGCGTCATATGCGTGTGCTTTTTAAAAGTCGCAATAAAATGGGAAGGCGAACTAAAACCAACCATTACAATACTTTTAAAACGGCTTTCAGCATAAGGTGGAGATTAAACTAAAAATGACATGGTTTACATCTGCAGCTCCCCTTTTCATGAGAGCACATATATGAATAAAGAGACGAAAACACCTGCCATTTTATTTGGAGGTGTTTTCGTCTCTTCTCTCTGGACATGTATCTCTTTTTGACATTTTGTTAAGAGGAATATGCTTTGTTTAGTGTTATCTTTTGTTTTACCTTACTGTTTGTGATACCGATACCCCTTACCATAATCCAAAACGCAATTAGCTTAAGCTTAAAAAACGAAAATTGTGTCTTAAGGAACCATGAGAAAAACATCCCTCTTTAAAAACCAACCAATGCCTTTTCTTCTCATATATATTATTCCATTTATCTATCTGGATAATTGTTTCCCCACTTATTTCACCGCAAACAATTATAAATTCAATGTGTGATTCACTTCTTGTTTTACTAATTCAACAAAGTCCTAAGAATCATTTGTTGCGTGCACCTTGTCTAATGCACTATAGTCAGCGAGACGATGTTCTGCCCTAATGATAATCGGCGGGAATCCTGACTTCTAATTAAACCCAGTTGCAACAGCAGCCTTGACGTCCGTCGATTTCCTTTTTCACCGTTATTTCACTTTCCCTTGCTATCTTGTCATTAAGAAAGCAAATCAAGGAGGAAAACATGAAGAAGAAAATGGTACGAGGACTTATCCTTGCAACAACAATCACAGCTATTTTAAGTGGCTGTGGAAATAATGAAGAAAATCAAACTACGGAAGAGGAAACGCAAGAAAGCACTGCCCAGCAACAAGATGGGCCACCAAGTGGCGGCGGTATGGGTTCAGCCAATGTAGATAATGACAGCATTGTCACAGATGTCGGCGCCACCCTGGATGAAGAAGTTTCTGTTTCTGATACGAGTGCTTCCGTTGATAAACAAGCAACTCAACTAGCCCAGGCATTTTTAGATACATTATCGGATGAACAACGGGAGTCCATTCAATATGACTTAACTGCTAAAAATGCAGCGGTATGGTCTAATCTGCCTGTAGATATGGTGCAGCGTAATGGCATTTTGCTGGGCAGTCTTTCTGAGGAAAGCTTAAAAGCAGCCAAAGAATTATTTTATGTCGCTTTAGGTGAGGAAGGATATAAACAACTGATCATGAATCTTGAAGCAGAGGAAGTGTTAGGGGAACAAAATGATGGCTATGATGCCGATTTATATTATGTTTCCTTGTTAGGTGAAGTATCTGATTCTTCTACTTGGATGCTTCAGCTTGGTGGTCATCACTATGCAAATAACTTCACTTTTAATGCCGAACAAACGGGTGCTACGCCTTTCTTTATTGGAATAGAACCGCAAACGTTTGAAACTGCTGATGGGGAAACGGTTGAACCATTAGCAACACGTAAAACCGCTATGTATTCTATGATTGATTCATTGAGTGATGAACAAGAAGCTGAGGCAGAAATCACCGATAAATTTGATGATGTTCTTGTTGGACCAGGAAACGATGGCGATTTCCCAGCAGAAAGCGAAGGAATTCTTGTATCTTCTTTAAGTGAAGAGCAGCAAGAGTTAGTGAAGGAAGCGATTAAGTCCTGGGTTTCAGATGTTAATGAAGAAGATCAGGAAGCACTTCTAGATGCTTATTTCTCTGAAGATGCGGGGGCAGAAACCTATATTGCCTGGTCTGGTTCCACAAGCCCGGATGATCAAGGTTCGTATATTCGTATTGATGGACCGCGTGTGTGGATTGAATTTACAGTTCAAGGTGGCATAGTCTTCAAGGATCAAGTACACTTCCATACCATCTGGAGAGACAAAACAGCCGATTATGGCGGGGAGTTAAGTTCGCAATGATTAAAAGGTTTTTGCTGGCATGTATGAGTTTGGTGATGACGCTGCTATTCTTAGCGCCGTCATCTAGCTCTACTCATTCCATGCCCACTTCTGCTGTTTATTTAGACTTTTTAGAAACAAACGTGGCATCTGAGTTAGTTATCCCAATCGATCGTTTAGAAGTCGCACTTAACCAGAACTTAACTGATGATCCAGAAAGAGCTGTCAGCACCTATCATGATGAACTTATAAGCTATATAACGAGTCATATGAGTGCGGAAACGTCAGACGGAGAAGCTTGGTCTATACAAGTGGACGATATGTCGATCTCCTACCCTGATGTTGAAACCGATCCAGTTGACTTAATTGTTAAGGTAACCCTTACACCTCCAGCAGGTGCAGCGGTTGATTCCTTTACGCTGAATTATGAAGTAGTCGTCAGAGAGCTGATTACTCATGTGATTACCCTTACAGTTAAAAGCGACTGGAACAATGGAATTTACACAAGTAATCCTGAATTAATTGCCAACATCATTCATAATAATACAACCGTTCAAATTGACCAATCGAGCGGTAATGCCTGGACAGGCTTTGCCAGTATTGTGAAGTCTGGTATGTCTCATATTGGAGAAGGTGTGGACCACTTATTGTTTCTTCTTGCTCTTCTATTACCTGCACCATTATTAGTGAGAAATAATAAATGGGATAAATTCGCTGGTGTAAAACGTAGCCTCAAACAGCTCTTAAAAATTACATTGGCCTTTACAATTGGACATTCGATTACCTTAATCATTGGTTCGACTGGCTGGGTATCCATTCCGAGCCAGCCGATAGAAGTCCTCATTGCTATATCCATTTTGATTTCAGCCATTCATGCAATTCGGCCCATTTTTGCCGGGCGTGAAATCTATGTTGCCAGTGGATTTGGATTAGTGCATGGACTAGCCTTTGCGACACTGGTTACGGATCTAGGCGTAACCCCAATGAGAATCGTATTAAGTGTACTAGGCTTCAATATCGGTATAGAGCTTATGCAGTTATTTGTCATTGCTTTGATCATGCCATGGTTACTTTTGCTGAGTGTGACAAAAGTATACAGTCCTGTCAGAATCATTGGTTCTTTATTTGCAATTGCTGCCTCAATAGGCTGGATTTCAGATAGAGCTTTTTCAATCTCAACCCCTGTAGACACTGTCGTTAATGCCTTAGCGCAAAATGTGACCTGGTTTGTTGCGATTCTTTCAATACTTTCTATCAATAGTATGACTATTACAAAAACAACCAAAAAATTAATTATGAGTAATGAGACTGACCCTATAGAGTGGGACAAATCAAAACACCTTCAGGTGGGAAAGCACGTATGGTTTACCTAAAATAACTGGAGGTGTTTTGCTGTGAGCATAAAAGGAAGTTATCCCGCAAAAAGCAGACCTGATTATTTCATCAGGCAATTTTTAGGCACGAGTTTCCCGTCATTGGACCGGGCTCATGCTCTTTCATGTTGCCTTGATTCGTTTAGGCAACATCTGCTTTTGCATAACCGCCTATGCCAAAACCTGTGTCTAAACTTATATCCGAGTCTGTAGATGAATCTACACCTGTATCCCAATCTACATTTGAACATAAGTTTGAACCTATAGGTAAACTTAATCTAAAACTTGAACGCCAAGAAGGAGCTACAAAAGAAACCATAAACACTCTCTTCCCAAAAAAACAAAGTATGGGGGAAACTTAACGATAACGAAGAGCTGGTCCAACAACAAAAAAACCGTCTTAAGGCGGTTTTTGCTGCTTTAACCATACACTTTTCAAAATCCTATTATTTCTTTATAAATTTGTCTTTCACTCTTTATACTGCGCATCTGGGTAAAGCCGGGCTAATGTATCTTTCAATATCGGTTTTACCTGTATCCTTGGGCGGACTGACTGTACGGTTTCCTTATGCGCATTGAAAGTATACTTTCTTTCCTCCGTTATACGCGCTTACTACGAGATCGATTGATTTCTTCACACCTTCACCCTGCTGATCTGCATCATCCACTCTTTTGTTTCTCCATACACAGAATTAACTAAAGGATGGCTGTTTTTCACTCAAGCCAAGCACCTGCGCTGTTGAAGCATGAATTTCATGCAGAAGCTCTGGGTTTTCCATTAAGGACACACCATAAGAAGGGATCATTTCTTTAATTTTCGGCTCCCATTCTTTTATCTGTTCAGGGAAGCATTTTGTGATTACTTCAAGCATGACATGAACGGCTGTAGAAGCACCCGGAGAAGCGCCAAGCAATGCAGCGATCGAGCCATCAGCCGCACTCACGACTTCCGTACCAAATTGCAGTGTTCCTTTGCCGCCTGACTCGGTATCTTTGATCACCTGCACCCGCTGTCCCGCTACGACTAAATCCCAATCCTCGCTTTGGGCATTCGGGATAAACTCGCGCAGCTCTTCCATTCGTTTTTCTTTTGACAGCATCACTTGTTGGACTAGATAGTTTGTTAATGACATATTTTTAGCCCCTGCCGACAGCATGGTTAAAAGATTATCCGGTTTTACGGAAGTGACTAAATCAAGCATTGAACCGGTTTTTAAAAACTTCGGTGAAAAGCC
>NZ_JAVJNG010000308.1:0-240 GCF_038806185.1 Domibacillus sp. 8LH
GTGTCACCGTTACCCAATCAACCTTGTCTCGTGATATCAAATTATTAAATTTAGTAAAGGTCAATGAAGATGCCTCCTCTTATTACATGGTCAACCCGATTGTACCAACCCGTTGGGAAAAACGCCTCCGGCTGTATATGGAAGATGCTCTCATTATGCTCAAACCAGTACAGCACCAAGTTGTATTAAAAACACTTCCAGGACTGGCCAGCTCCTTCGGCTCAATACTTGATGCCATGG
>NZ_JAVJNG010000309.1:0-240 GCF_038806185.1 Domibacillus sp. 8LH
TAGCCCGGCTGGTCAATTGGCTTTTGCTCCATATGCATTTTATTCATGTCCCCGTGCTTCATTTTTACCATCTCCCTACCTAAACATTTTTACTTATACCTATGCCAACTGGGCGATTGTTGTGCTTTAATCTGTCTTAGCGAACGGCCATGCCATTATGAACAGGAAGAAAGGAGAAAACATACAATATCACACACCATAAATAATGATTGACTTTCAATTAATGGAAAGGTTAAAATG
>NZ_JAVJNG010000310.1:0-239 GCF_038806185.1 Domibacillus sp. 8LH
GTCTTTGGAGCGTCCAGTTAAGGATCGCGCTCACGAACGAAGCTTACGGACTAGAGGCGCAGAAAAAAGTTGTTGAAGAAGCCAGATCTGCTTTTGACCGAGGATTGTTGGGATACGTTGCTTACTTCTGCGGCGTAAGGAACGAGTCGCGTACGACTGCCGAACGATTCTCGGTTAACACAGCGGCTCGAATAGCAAAGCATCGCTTCTTCTCAAAGGAGGTAAAGGCTTACCTACGC
>NZ_JAVJNG010000311.1:0-239 GCF_038806185.1 Domibacillus sp. 8LH
GTTGAAAAGCAGCAGAATGAGATCATGCTCGTAATCATAGAATGGTTAGATCAACAGGATACAACAGAAACCGAAATGCAGTAGTAGTGCTTTATCCAGCCTAAACTGGCAGTAAAACCCCTACCAAAGGAAGTTTCACTTTTTTCAAAATTCGCCCATAAAGGAGGATGAAATTGGATACGTTTCTTTACACTTTATACGCCATAGCCTATGCCGTAATCCTAATTGGGAGTTTACGT
>NZ_JAVJNG010000312.1:0-239 GCF_038806185.1 Domibacillus sp. 8LH
TGGTAAACGAGTACACATCAACATTGTGGAAATTAAGAAAGTTGATCTTGATGCAACACTAGTTGCTGAAAACATTGCTCGTCAATTAGAAAACCGTATCTCATTCCGTCGTGCACAAAAGCAATCAATTCAACGTGCAATGCGCGGAGGAGCAAAAGGAATCAAAACACAAGTTTCCGGACGTCTTGGTGGAGCAGATATCGCTCGTGCGGAACATTATAGTGAAGGAACAGTACCAC
>NZ_JAVJNG010000313.1:0-239 GCF_038806185.1 Domibacillus sp. 8LH
GATTGTATGCAGCATAATCGTTTTTGAACTTGAAGGTCTGATGTTTGTTCAGATATTTTTCTCTACCTCTTTAATCGCGTTAAGTATCGCTAAATGTTCACTTTCTGAATGTCCACCTTCTTGGAGTTTACGGTTTAAAATATCAAGGATAGCAAGTAGTGAAACGCAGCGTTGTTGTGATAGTAATTCGAAAATCGCATAGCTAATATACATTTCAATTCTCGAGAGCATTTTAATAT
>NZ_JAVJNG010000314.1:0-239 GCF_038806185.1 Domibacillus sp. 8LH
GTAACGGCGCGTACTCTAACATATGGTTCCATCAGGGTCAGATGAAAAAACTATCTTCTAAATTCAGTTTCCTTCAATTTGAATGGATAATCCGTTTGGCCTACTAAAAAGCTTCAATCCAGAGTTAAATTTTCCCATGATACTTTTGCGCTTATTTTTTCTTGTCCTCACCAATATTAAAGTGATGAACAAGGTCTTTTTCGATACCTGATACTGAGTTACTGAAATAGTTATTATCC
>NZ_JAVJNG010000315.1:0-239 GCF_038806185.1 Domibacillus sp. 8LH
CGCCTGCCCCGCCTGACCAGCATGATCGACAAGACGCTGAAGGGCGAGGTCGTGGCGCGCGAGGCGCTGAAGGACCGCGACAAGCTGAAGAAGCGCGAGGCGCAGTTCCGCTTCCCGACCCATATCGCCTTCGACAACGAGGGGTCGGACATCTACACGATCATCGAGGTCGACACGCGCGACCGCCCGGGCCTGCTCTACGACCTGACGCGGACGCTGGCCGCCAACAACATCTACAT
>NZ_JAVJNG010000316.1:0-239 GCF_038806185.1 Domibacillus sp. 8LH
GTGTACTACTTACAGTAAATACATCTGATGTCATTATGTTGCGCAATTGCTGGTGCATGTGTATCCCTCCCCTTCTAAAATAGAATGTGTTGGAAAAGCTAAATTATGAAAGGTAGTTTTTACAATAAGCCCGAAAATTTTTCCATTTTCCGAAACCTTTTACTCTTTTAATCGTAATACAATTAGAGAAACAAGTTAAGGGGGGCTGATGCATATGACGCTTTTCGGCACATCAATAG
>NZ_JAVJNG010000317.1:0-238 GCF_038806185.1 Domibacillus sp. 8LH
CTTCGTACGATAAGTCAACATCGATTCCCTAACGGTCATCGTGTTTCCTTTATCTCCTACGGCTCAGTCCAGTCCGTACATCGCTGAACAGTTGTTTCAGCATTCTAATTTGATGTCGTTGTTACTCTTATTTAGTTTTCAAGGTACAAGATGAGAGAATTGATCCCTCAAAACTGAACCAAACAACTAGTATGTCCTTACCGGAAGATTCTCCGAAGAGAATCCTCGGCGTTCCGAT
>NZ_JAVJNG010000031.1:0-36123 GCF_038806185.1 Domibacillus sp. 8LH
CTAGGCTATGTAAGCCCGATTGAATACAAACGATCGCCCCTTAAAAAAGCTGTCTGATTTAGTGTTGACAATCCAAAGAGAATTTATAAATAGTAAGGTGATTTATCACGATTTTGCGAATCGGTAGGCTTCCTGTTACCTTATTGCTAAAGGAGCTGATCACATGAAGAAAAAGAGAGTTGTTATGGTATGCCCTCGATGCCAGAAAGAAATTCAGGAGACTGATTATGTGGGAATAACGCAAATACATAGCATCGTTCATTTATATAGTGGTGCTTGGCCACGACCGGGAGAGAGGATTATTGACGAAGGTTCATACGAGAAAATATTTAAAAAGTATTTATAACCCCGGCCAAACCGGGGCTTTTTCTACTCCATTTCGATCTCCAACATTCCTATATTAAAGAACAGCGGCCAGTTAAACTTCTCCTTCTCATCCTCCGTAAATTCAGCCAGTTTCTTTCGTGTAATACTTTCGAGCTTGGCTAAACAATTCTGCGGAAAGGCACGCGCTCCATATTGCCATACAAGACCGGCGACAAATTGGCGGCACATTTTGATAATTTCAACATCCTTCATCACTATGCAGCACTCCTTTTCGCTTTTGATGGTGGTGTACTGATTGTCGGCGCAGGTTACTGCTTGCTGGGAAAGATCTTGGGTTTTATTGAGAATTTTGTTTTAGGTAAAGACGTACCGCATCACGGTATAGTTTAGATCTTTCTCGTTTCGGGACCTTTGTCAATGCATCCATTAAATCCTTATCATATTCCGGATTGAGCTTCGCTGATAATGACCGAACAGGATCTACATGATGTTCCTTTGCGGGAGTGTTATTTTTTCCGATGTACAAAGGAATGTTTTTTACGGTCAGCTTTTTTTCTTCGTCCATTCCCACCACCTCTTCTCTTATGTTAATTAGTGTTAAATTATGATATGGGCGGGAATGCCTGTGTTATGCCGAAATAGACGAAAATATTTAAGAAGAAGTGTGAAAAAGAGGGAATTGGTGCGACTGGGTGAGAGAGTTTGAAAAGAAAAAAAACCTCTGGTTATGATACACTTATTTAAAGGGGGAATTTCATGAAGATATACGAGAATGAAAATATGCTGGGCTGTTATTTGTTGAAGTATGGGCCAGATTTATTACTTGTACAATACCGTGATTTTAATCCCCAGAGGCAAAAGAAAGCAATTAACTTGGATGAATGGACCGAAATTACTGAACCAAAGGAGTAACCCCGACCGAAATCGGGGCTTTTTTTGTTATACACTATACGATTTGATTCTCGGATTGTATCCATGTTCAACAGCAATAAGCGCCCGGGCTTCTTCTGCAGACTCAAGCGACGTAAAGACATCCGCGATGTCAGGAAGAAATACAGGATTCTAACCCATGTACGAATAACAAAAATTAGCAGCATTGTTCATTTATATTGTGGCGCTTGGCCGCGTCCGGGTAAATGGGTTATCAAGGAAGGGGCATTTAGAGACATGAAGAAAAAACATTTATGACCAGTTAAAACTGGTCTTTTTTAATTTTTTTTCAAATAAATCACACTTTGTCATACAATAGTAAAAAGTACTATAGATGAAATTAGAAAGTTATTCTCAGAATAATTTAAGGTAAAGAGGTTGAGTAAGTGGATAGAATAGAAATTTTTAAAGAAAATTATCATAAAGAGCTGGAATCAAGAGAATACCTGCAAAACCGTTTCTCCACAAACGTTACAATTGTGACCTTATTATTAGCTGCTTTGCTATACTGCATTAAAAATGCCGGCTCCATTGAATACACTAAATATTTTTACTCTGATTTCTTTTGGATTTTTTACATCTCCCTAATCTTTTCAGTAGCTACTTCTATCTATATAATTGTGATTTTGTTAATAAACTTACTTGGAGCACCTTATAAAAGAATACCTTCTTCTCAGATATTAAATTCTTACTATCAAGATTTAGTAAAGTACTACGAAGATTATCCCGAAGCTGAAGGAAATCCTGATAGTGAGTTCGAAAAATCTATGACTGAATATTATATTGAGATAGGCACATATAATATGGAGGTCAACGAGAAAAGAACAAAAAATATAGGCAACGCACATATTGGCATAATTGTTTTAGCAGTTACTATTTTAATTTCTTTGATGTTCTATGTCCCAACCTTTCTTGAAAAGGATGCAAATGTTCAAAAGTTTGAAATTGTTGATCCGAGTACACCTGAAGATCCAGCGACACCTAAAGAAAAAGATATAAAGGAGAATTTTAATGTTCCAAAATAACTCTAGAAAAACCGGCCCGCAAAACAGTAAAAAAAACCCTCCTCCGCCTAGAAAACCAGCTCCTTCGATTTTAAAAGAGAATTCTGTTAAACCTGGCCGTATTAACAGTAAGAAAAAATAACTTTTATTTGTAAAGCTCCAAAGCCGACATTGCAGACAGCTTTGGGGCTTGCTTTTTCCTGCTTTATTCTTTTTTATCCTGAATTAACCCGCGATCAATAGCAACAAACAGCAAGCCGGTCGCATCAGATTCAGTGAGCATGCCTTTATCCAGTTTTTCCACCCAAGATGGATCGATACCTTTTGGATCTTTTTCTACTAGCCGATTTAAGACTGTACGAGTAGAATTTTTAATGGATGAGTTAGATGGTTCCTTTCCGCTTTTGGTTGCATCCTTTTTCGTTGGATCCCTCGACCATCCTTCACGGCTCTTCCGACTTTTTAAGGTACCGAGTTTTATACTATGTTTTTCTGCTAGTGCAGAAAGCGTGATCTTTGTTATTTCCCATTCCGATCTAATATCCTCCCAGTTCGCCACTTCACATCACCACCTCCGAGAATTTTATAGGCAAAGAAAAAAGCACCGTTGTGGGTGCTAATAGAAAATGAAGCTAAATTCATGTCATACTTATAACTTTTAATTTGTTTTTACTTATGTATAACTTTTTGCTTAATGCTTCTTCAACTAGCTTCCTTACGCCACCAGCTAAATCCGGATTTATTTCTACTTGTTCATATTTTTGTAGACCTTCCAGCATCCCATTAGAGTCCAAGCAGTAATAACTAACTTTTATTTTCAATTTATCATCTCCTTATACCTTACATTCGATTAAAGGAGATAAATTCCTTCCTCACTTACTGATAGTTAAGTGATATGATTGTCGATGCGAGGTGAGCAACATGGAAACAAAGCAGGAAATCGATTTAAGCATCATATATAACATTAGAGAGGTACCCGATAAAGTGAGCGGTCGTTGTGATAATTGTAATAATGCGCAGTTTAAGAGTTCAATAAAGAATTTAATTTTTCTTCGTGAGTGTCGTAACTGTGGCATGAAGAAAATAATTTAATTCTGTGATAAACCACAGGGTTTATTTTTTCTCTCTCATATATAGGCGATCTGTATGACAAGAAAAAGCACCCACTAGCATTAGTGAGTGCTCCCTTCTTTTTGGGATATTTGTAAATAATCTTAGAAACTAAAAATTTATTCAGTAATGGTAAAGTATGCCGCTATAGATACAGGATCCTTCCTTTCTTCATTCGACGGAGGATAAAATACATCCCTAACTCTGTATTCTCCTGCTGTTATCAATGTTTTAAAGTTCTCAAATGAAATGTTTACTTTTTGGATTTCACCGGGTTGTATTGCAGGCATATCAGTCGGAATGGCCGCTTCATTGTCTTTTATCAACAGCCACTTATCTCCCTGTTTCTTTTCAAGCCAGTAATCCCGTCCGGAATAATATGGGAAATCGGCTGTATTTACAACTGTCAGGCTTATAATTGTATCAGACAAAAAACTATAACTTTTCTTTTCCACCTCCATTGTTAGCCCGCCTTCTGAAGAAGATAGGTCATCGTAAGAATATGGAGATAAAGACGGATCACTCAGCCGGGCTACCATTATCGCAAACTCGCCTCGTTTTACCGGGTCATTTGTGCCGAATCGGTCTGTTGTTTTTCCATAAGTAATACCTGTAGCAACTAGTTTGTTGATGGCCTCCGCGTACCGCCCTGTTGCATCTTTAAAATGATATACCGGCTCGGTTGATGATAACAACACATCAGCATAGGCTCTTGAGAGAATAATCGCTGCTTCTCCTCTTGTGATCGTATCATTGGATCCGAAAACAGTTTCCGTTTTTCCATTTACTACTTTATTAAATTGGAGATAGGCAATCGCCTGTTTGGCACGGTCTGGAACATCTTCAAGCGTCAACCACTTTTCCGGTATAGGGCGCTGCTCCTTTCTAAAACCCATACCGTGTGCAACGACCATCGCAGCATCCACACGCTTGATTGTCTGACCCCACCCAAATTTATCAGCACTAACACCGTTAAAAAACTTGTTTTGATAAAGGGCCAAAACCATTTCCATATATGCTTCAGGAACGTCAGTAAACGGGAATTCAGATGTAGGTTTTGCATAAATCGGCATGAAGTCTGCCGCCTCTGCTGATGGGCTAATAGAAGTAAATACCGCTCCCGCCAGTGCAGCTGCAGCTAAAACACGAGGTATCTTTTTCATAAATATTCCCCCTACTCTTTTAACAAATTTTCACATTAATTGATATATCATACAGTATAACAGAAAGAAAAGGGGATTAATTATAAAAAAATAAAAAACCTATCGTATTAAAAACGGCCGTTGCGATAATTGTAATAACGCTCAGTTTAAGAGTTCAATCAAAAATATGATATTTCTTCGCGAGTGCCGAAACTGCGGCATGAAGAAAATAATTTAACCCTGCCAGATGACAGGGTTTTTATTTGAGCAATGAAAAAAGCCACCTCTTACCAAGGCGGTTGCTATTAATTTTCGTTTAAATTTTTATAAATAACTAAAGCAGTGCAATGAATTTTGGATTGTACATCAGTCTCTTTGTGAGTACTAATTGATATAGGAACGATATTGTACTTTATATCAATTAATTGTCCTTCACATAACTGGTGATAAATAAAAAGATTAATATGTCTAGTTAGTTCATCGAATTTATTGCTTTCAAAACTTTTTACTGAATAATGTCGTTTATTCATTTTTCCCCTCTCTTCCCTCATGTTATTTTGGTGAAAAAAAATAATACCCTACAAAATCGTTAGTCAAATAATTACTCGGACATCAATGGTTACTTGCATCTATCCTTGTTTTTGTCATTTCAAAATTGTTTTAAGCTATTGGGGGCAACCTCCTGCTTGCTTTTGTACTTACTGCTATTATCACTTTATTGGAATTAGGAACTTTTTATGTTAGCTAATTAAATAAATGATAACACCAGGAGAATTATTTCCTTCTAAGACTGCCTCCCACCCAAGCGTATGTATCTCTTCGCTGTCCCATTAATTCTTCCCATTCCCAGCATCGGTATTTTTCTCTTGGCTTTGCTAACGGATCTTTTTCTCTTTTATCCTGGCCAGAAACAGCGGTCAATTGCTTCTTTATATCAGTTGACAAAAGATCTGCTATTTTCATGTTATTAGCACCGCCTTGCGCTATTTACTCTTTCGTTTTGATGGTATATTTTTTGTGATTACACCTCCCAATACACCGAGAGCTGGCTGAGATTGAGAAACCACACCAATTCACATTCGTGATTTCAAAGTTCTCCGCTTCGATTCGGTCGCTAGTTCCTTTTGGAACCCTCTTTGACTGGCGCCCTTGGGACTCCATGTACCCCCTCGTTAACCAGGTACACTCTTCATCTCGCAGAATCGTTCGAGTACGTCTTGATAAGGGAAAGGCGCTTCTGTGACTTACTTTCCCGTATTGATAACCTTAGACAACTCATGATTACAGCTGGACTCCAATATGGTCTTGGTAGCCCTGAAACATTGCATTACAGTGAACAATTAGATGAGCTCATTCTTCAATACCACTTTCAAAATAGATGAATTCTTTAAACCCGTAGATTACTTTAGCTTTTTGTATAAATTTTCATCTGACGGATCATACTGGTACTGTTAGTTTCTAACCCAACTCCTAAAGATCGTAATTTTGTCTACAGTCAGGCACCAACCTGGCTGTTTTTTTGCATATTTTTCTTTAAATGGGGGAAATGATCATTACCAAGACGTTAGATAGTTCCCCTATTCTTAACGTTCTTGATGTTCCCGTTTTGGCCAAGAAGCTTGGAAAGCTCCTTGGCTTTTTTGTATAAAATCCATTTTGATGGACCATAATGTTACCGCCAGTTTCACATTTGTTTCTATCGCTCAACTTTTTACAGTCAGGCCCCTCATGCCTGGCTGTTTTTTGTTTTAAATTCACTTCGCGTATATTTTCTTTTCTAATGAAATACACTTTATCACTGCTTAGCCCGAGCAGGCACCTTTTTCAGTCATGCTACCTCTGTACCCAGGTATACCCCGGGCCTTTTTGTTTTACGCTGTTTTCTCTAACATGGCGTCCTGCGATGATCTATAGATTTGCATTGTTGATCTTTTTGTATAGTTTTTTCGAGTTCACCAATAATATCACAGTCAGCTATGAACCCACACTCACAGATGACACACTCTCTACTGCATCCTGGTGCAAGCCTGGCTGCTTTTTTATTCAAATCCCCATCTCTTCTTCGCTATTTCCAACCGTTCCAAAGTCAGATCCTTGGACCGCACAAGAATATGTTCATCTGTAATACCTTTCTCTATAGATCGAATGTATTGTGCTCTGCTAAGGTTTCTATTTGAATTCATCGTCTTTTGCGTTGTGAGATCCTTATACCCACCATTCCTCTGCCTCTCACAAATAGGCCGGCCGTTTCGATTCAAACTTGGCAGTACAATAAGCCTTCACTTCTGCTCAATTACTGCTCCACGATACGCCACTTTTTAATCCTCCCGTCAATTCTTCAAACCATTCCTTGTCCTTTGTCATAAGAGCTAGATCAATGAGCGCTGTTTTATCCTGAATATCATCCAATAGTGTGCCAACGGGTTTTAGACGATGTTCCCCAAACAGTAATTTCGTTGGCGTTCCCCACATTATTTTGCCTTTTGTGATTCTTCCGACTATCGCTAGCTCAATTTGACTGTGGCAACAACCGATGCTACTAATATATCCGATGACTGCAAGGTCCCCGATTTTAGCAATTTTCCACTCTCCGATCTCCAAGGATATCTCCTCCCCTTTTTCAATAAGCAAAAATACAAATTATATTAGGGGGTAAAAAGGCGGTAAGTTCATGGATCTCCCTTCAATACATGCAAATTTCACTACTGTTCCTGTAAATAGAAGGCCATCGCTTCTACCTCCACTCCCCCTGTTTATATTTTATTACTGCTGCTTCCTGCCCGATCCCCCTATAAGCTTTCTTCGGAGCGAGATATCTCGAAAAGTTACCTTGCCTCCAACATAGATAATGACTTAGTCTCCTTCTGAAAATTACAAGGCTGCTACCTCTTTTATTCAATTATTGGAACAGCCTTTTTAAGCAAAACTATTAAATCTGTGTTATACTTGTAATCAATTACATTAATAGGGAACTTTTTGACTTTTATTAGTCACTTTCCTTTGGAGGAAAGGGGGGCTATAGAATGTCTTTATCACGTATCAAAGAAATGCTGAAAACACTGTGTTACTACAATACCGTTGAGATTACTCATACATTTAGCAAGTATGGACAAGATTTTCTAAAAGTTAACTGTGAGAAAAATACTGAAGCAATACAATTAACGTTTGTTGAATGCCAAACGATTAAATATTATGACGATGCAGAAGAAGCTGCATCAGTTATTGAAAAACTAATAAATGACTAACTATTTACATGAAACCTCTTAAAATCTTAGGGGCTTTTTTTATTGCTCATTTTTGGTCTACTATTAAGGAGGCTCACACATTGATTAAACTGCGCCGCCCTGTTCGTCTTCCTTTTTTGTATAATAACCACTAAGAACTCCTCTCCAATTCTCACCATGGCTTGGCACCCTTCATTCAAATTGTTCGTACCATATAACAAATTTCACTTTTATTAACCTTAATTAAAGAGGGCACTCTTCTTACTCTTGTACATAATATTTCACGAAAAAACAGCCTAGAGTTTTCTAAATTTCGGCTGTATAGTTACATGTATTACATTTTGAAGGAGTGTTTTATTTGTTCCTAAAGCTTACAAAAGACCAACAGCAATTAATGATTTCTAAGATTCAGTTATTCTTCTCCCAAGAAAGAGATGAAGAAATAACTGATTTTGCTGCAGAAAGAGTATTAGATTTTGTTAAAGAGTCACTTGCTCCTCATTTCTACAATGCCGCTGTCTTGGATGTTAAACATGTAGTTGAACAGCAATTTTCTTCACTTGAAGATGAAATATTAACTTTAGAACGCCCAATAAAAAGATAAGAAGTTTCTAGGAGTGAATTTGATAACAATTCACTCTTTTTAGCGTGCATTGTCGATCAATTGTTAAGGAGGGAAATTCCTATGTATTGATTAAGCAGTGCCGTCCTGCTCGTCTCCTTTTTAAACCCATCTTTCATACCAATTCATAGCTCTTCTCAAGGTAGCCACCCCTCTTATTCAATTTTTTTGACATACTACTGACTAATCCATTTGCTCAAAGTGGTTATATTACTTCGTAAGTATCAACCTCCTCGCTATCAAGATTCGTTTGTTTATTTTCTGTTTTCTATTCCTTTACAAAACATTTACAAATTAAATCCTCTATTTACGGTAAAATAGTTTGACTAAGCTTAAAGAAGGGGTGTAGTTATCATGGAGTATTTTGTTCATTTTCTTTTAGCTATCTTGCTAACAGCTTTATCCTATTTTGTTGGCAGCCGCATAATTAGTGACGGTGTCGCTATTTGGCAGGCTCTTATAATCGGTCTTTCTGTTGTTTCTTTAGGTGCTTTAACCGAAGCACTTGGAGCCCCAATTTGGTTCATTGTTTTAGTGCCATTTCCGGTTGGTATGCTTTTACTTTTCTTATTTTTACATGAACCCTTATATACTTGGTTTTTCACATACCTGATAACATTAGCTCTCTACTCAGTATTTCACGTTATAATGAGCTACTTTTTTAGCTTTCACTCACTAATCCCCGCTTGGCGGTTATCCTAAGATAAAGTTAAGAACCTTAGCGTTGGTTCTCTTTTCTTATATCACCTGCAATTTTTAAATAAATATTGGAGTTCACAATTTGAATCAACTACTGATTAGCCCTGTGATATCTCTTCGACCAGCACTTCCACTCTTGGTGATTCGCTATAAAACTTGGAGACAGTCAGATCCACTACTTGACTGTCATCAGTCCAGATCACCTTATTCAGCGCGTCCTTGATACCTTTCACATAATTGTCCACGTCTGGCTTTGTCACTGGTCGTAACATTCCTGCTTCTGCCTCAGCCAGCTTCTTTTTGCTGAACTTTTTAAGCATTGGCTTGTACACTTTGACCGTGACCTGAAGCGGCCCTTCGAGAAGCTTATCAGGTCGGTGTTGTGCGGCCACTACTTTTGTATACTCCTTAAAATTTCTTGATTTAGCTGGATCATATAAAACAGTATTTCCCCTCCAGTCCTTGCCGGCACGAGGACGGCCCTGGGCGACTGGTTCTCCATAAACGGTGAATTGAATCAACATATCTTCTCCTTTTCTGCTTTCAAACGAATCTAATCTTTTGACAAATGATTTCTCTTATAAATGTGTACATATTTTGACAATTTAAAGTTTTTGTAGAATATAATTTAAACATGTATTTATAATAAATCTTATGTGGTCCTTTTCTCTACAAAGGAGGAATAGCTCTGAAAGAAGTAATGATTATCTTACATAATGAAGTAGGTCGTTTAATAACTGACTACTATAGCTGTCAAAATCCCATAATTCGAAAACAAGTTAAAGATGATATTAAGCTTTTAAATGAGGCAATATCATTATGTCTAGAGGAACAACCAACATAGAGAAGTGTTGGTTGTTTCTTTTTAATTTACTTTATTGATTTTTGCACAATGTTAATTATATTCTCATTAGTACCAGGTCCCTCTAGCTGTAAATTGCTTTTGCTCGCCATTTAGAAATCGAACGTCAATAGCCGCTTCTTGTGGATTTGATTTCACCTCAACAACGTTTCCAAGCCCATACTGTTCACGTTCTTTGCTTGTTAAAGACGATAAATGCTTCTGATGCGCTCGGATGAATAGCCTGCGTTCAGCGTCTGTTAAATGCTCATAACCCTGAATTGGTGTCATGCTGTTTTCCCCCTTTGTTGATCTAAATACCTGCTAAACATGTGAACAGCCTCGATGATAGAAGCTGGATCTGTTTCTTCTCCTGCAGCCAAAATCATTTGTACCGGAGTCATTATATGTCCTGTTTTCTTATGATGCTCCTTCAACATTTCATACACCTCATGCCGGCTCATGGCTCCAGCTCCTTTCAAGATTTACAAATTTGCTGTATTCCTTCACGAAAGCAAGCTCAACGGTACCAATCGGGCCATTCCTCTGTTTAGCCAAAATGACCTCCACTACGTTCTTCGCTTCACTTTCCTGGTTGTAGTAGTCATCCCGGTACAGGAAAGATACAATACATCATCGTTTTGAAGCCATTCATCCCACTTCACCTTGTGGACGGAATAAGGAATTTGACGAGGAACAATTGCGCCTGTACCTGTAGGAATATCATCTTTGCCTGCTTCACGAATTTTTCTACGGCCAACAGACAATGCATCGATTTTACCCGCTGCTACATCACGATAAATTGGATCGAGCTTCGGTAAAGTTGAAGCAGTATTAATCGTATCTACCAAGAAGGCTTGTGCATCACTGACTGCCATTGGAATATCGAGATTTTTTTTAATTGTTGCCACTGTTGCTTCTTTCGTTAAAATTTGCTGATTAGTTGCCATTTCATTTTCTTCCCTTCTTCTGTGTATATGAATTATTCAAAGTGGCGCATATAAGATGTGCCAGTTGATTTCTGAAACTCCGCGGCTGGTGGCTTATCATCTCCAGGTACCTGGCGTGAAACACCACGCGCTTTTTCTACTGCTTCAAGTCGATCGTTAATCGGTGTTAGCTTTTCCTCTAATGCTTCTGAAAACTGCTTAAGCAATGTCTCCTCAGCAGATGGCTCGCCAGTCACACTTTCTTCTTTTCCACTATCATCCAACCGTTTTGTAATTGGAGACAATTTTTCATCTAGCATTTTCTCAATGTCTTCTTTTTTCATTTTCTCTTCCTCCTCTGTTTCTTCTACTTCATCTTTCAGCTCGGAAAGTGCCATAAAGGCAGCGTTGATTTTGTCCATTCGAGCACCAGAAATTTTTCTGCCGGCTTTTTCAATAGGTACAGGCGGTTTACCAATGGCTTTTGCAATGTTTTCCTCAAGCAAAATGGTTTGAGCAATATCTACAAAATCTTGTAATGCCTCACGAATCTTTTCTTGGTCTGATTCCATGTCTTCGCCATACCAGTTGTCCCAATTAAAAATGACGGAATTGAGTGCATCTTGCGCTGCCCAAAACTCACGTCGGCGACGATCACGGTTATATTTGTCCGCTACTTCTCCTTTTTGAATCTTCTCGCCACCAGTAAAGAAGTTTTTGAGCAAATTAAAAAGCCCGGCTTCCTCGTTGTTTGAGGTAGCTGCAGGCTTCTGCGCTTGCTTTTCAATTGTTTCAGCGGTACCGGCCATCGAGTAGCCAGTAATATTGCCCTTTTGAATCTCTTCCCAAACTGCATCAGATGCTTTTGTAACCAGCACCCATGAACCTTTTTTAATCGTCTCCTCACCAATTGTAAAATCTGCTGGTGCGATATAGGATTCAACCACTTCACCGACACCCGCGTTAAAGTCATGCTGCTTATCGATATTACGCGCATCTTTCATGAAGCCATGAGCTGCCTTTTCGATTTCTTCGGCGGTCATAAAATCGCCAGGAGCATCTTCCACTCTTGGCTCATATACCAGGCCATATACAAGCTGCTGGGCCGCTTCTTTCTTATTAATAAAGACCTTTACTTCTTTTTGAAACGTTGGTTCCGTTTGATCAGCTGACTTTGTAAAGAAAAACTGTTTTTGATTCGATGCCTTATCAACGTATGAAACGTGTGTAATTTGTGCGTTTACCAATTGTCTTGCCATCTAGTATCACCTCCTTTCAATCTATCGAAATCAGTAGCAACTGTTTTTTCCATTTCTATGCCTCCTTTAATAAATACCTGTAAATAAAAGTTTCATTTACACAAATTTAACTCAGATATATAATTTATCTACTATGCAGGGGGGAATTATTTTGAGCAGTAAGATTTTAATCAAAAGTTTAGTGTCACTAGTTTTCGTTATAATAGCAGCACTGCAATTCGGCACTTTAAACTCTAATGTAGCTGCAACGTCTAAGGTCGGCTGGGTAAGTACCAATAATGATACGGTTACAGTTAAAAGCGGTCCTGGAGCAAGCTATAAGACAGTTGGCTCTTTAAAAAATAATGCTTCTGTTTCTGTATATTGACATACCAAAAATGGTTGGACAGAAATCGGTTATAAAAGCAAAAGAGCATACATCGCGACCCAAAATCTAAGAATGTATAGTTATCTTATGGATAAGAAAAAAGCCTACACTTACAAAAGTGGCGGTGAAATTTTTACAGTTAAGTACCAAGGAAAATACTTTGTCTGGGATCAATGGATAGACGATGACGGTAATATCAGCGCCGTAAAAGAAAACAACAAAGGTTTGTATTCCGGATGGCCTGATGATCGTGAATACTTAACTAATCTCATTTATCCATTAAAAGTCGGAAAAGAGTGGGTAACCTCGAGTATAACCTACAAAATAATTAGTATCGATGGGACTTTAAAAACACCAGCTGGTACTTTTAATAATGTTGTTACTACAAAGTCATCATTCGGTTTTATTGACTATTACGCTCCAAATGTGGGTTCTATAAAGGTCATACATGATGGAAAGGTCATTGGTGAATTAATTCACTTAGAGAACAAATAAATTTGAAAGGACACAGGTTTTTATTTAACAAAAATCCGTTCCTTTTTAATTAGTTTAGTCTTTAAGAGCCTGCTTCCTCATTTCTTCTTTCTCTTCTTTACTCAACACTAGAATATCCTTGTTTACGACAGGCGAAAGCACACAATGGCAGTTCACCCGCTCCCCTGCAGGCAAAGAAGTATCCCGTGGATGATCAGCTGCATGGCCGTTCACATCGAACATTTTATCAACTGGAATCTCTTCTCTGTCCAGGTCAACATGTGCTTCACGCGGATTGTTCTTCTTGCTGCCAGAATGCCGCCACCGCTTCTTTTCCACCGCCGGGCTTTGTCGATATGATTCCACTTGTGCAACAGAAGAAGCGGTCAATATCTCAGTAATAGCAGTAGTTCGTGCTCGTGCTCGATCAAACTGCGGTAAATCCTTTATGACCAGCTCTGCATCTTGGATAGATCCGCCGTTTTCAATAACCTTTTTTAGTTCCTTTTCTAACGCTTCGTGAGAGTTCAATTTCATCAGTTTTCCTAATTCAGCGGACCATTCTTCAATCCAGGTAATCGAGCGGTTAGACAGTACTTCAAAAGGTACATCCTTGTCGATTTCCTCCATAATAATGGCGGCTAACCCGGCCACTGTTAGTTGCAAAAACTCGGATGTTTCCTCTTCCATTTCTTCTGCAAACTCATCGCTGGCAAAAAGGTTACTGGTGATAAAAATGAGCAATGCTTCAAGCGTAATGTCTTTACTGACAAAGGACTTTACACCATATAAAAAATGCTTCCGCTGTTTACGCAGAAGCTTGGCTACCTTCTTTTCATAGTCCTCTACGTATTTGGGTACCTTATCAAGACCGGGAAAGTCAGGGACCACATCACTGAGCTTTGCTTCATCGTCTTCCTCGCTCTTAGCGATATAGTCATTCAAACTTTTTAAAAGCTTTTCCACTTTCCTCATTGCTGTAACTCCTCAAGTACATCTCGAAGATCCTTCATAATGTTCAGCAACTCAGTGCCTGGCTCCTCTTTAGATTTCAATATTGAAGCGAGCGGATTGATTTGCTGTGCCTGTTGCAGCGCATTCATTACTACTGGGAAAGGCAAGTTGTATTCATCAGGAAGGGCTTCAAGCTCTTTCCCTAACATTTCTCCAAGCAAGTCCCGTAAATCGTTAGGGACAGCAGCTCCAGCGGTTACAAGTGGCGACAAGGCTTTTGCCGTTTCAAGAGGATCTCCAAAGTTCGGACCCTTCAACGATATCTCTACATAAAAGATATCTAAGTCAGCAAGGAAAAGCGTGTTAAGCTTCCCTGTAATCGTCTTTCGCTCTGGTTCGAATACTTGCTCTTCTGTAATCTTTCGAGCTGTATCAGCGGTTGCTTTGTTATAGTCCTTTGATTCCCCTGTGTAGATTGGAGGCAAGCGAAAGGACGAGCGGAGTTTATCTCTACTTTTCTCATCGTATTCAAGGAAAAGAGCATCCTGCTGAAGAATTTCGGCAAGTGACTTAATTTGCACCTTAACCGGAGCTACTATTTCTTCACCGGTGTCTTCTTCACTTGAAAGCCCCGCTGCTTCAAGCACCAAAAATTTATGAGCATTCTCAACGCCTTCAATATCGTTCATATATTCCCGCAAATTTGTATAGGCCTCATCAGTAAGCATTCCATTTTCAACAACAACCGCTGCAGGTACATGTCTGCCCTGTTTGAAGTACATATAATTCAACTCTTCCGCTTTCCTAGCACCATATTGATGAACGATATGGCCAACCCAGCGAGGAATACCATACGTGCCGGAACCCAGCTTGAAATGAACAATTTCAGATGCTTGCAAATGAGCAGGCGTTGCTTCATCGAATTGACCCGTTGAAAGATTCATCAGTCGCGGATCTCCATATTCTTTGAAATACACTTTTTTACCGTTAATCATTTGAACGTATTTACGGAAAGTACGCCATCGCCTAATCTTTCGAGGCTGGCCATTTTCAGTAATTGTATATTCAACTTCCTCTGGTACAGTGCGCTTGCAAACACGGATATACTGACCATCTATATATTCCATTCCAGCGGGACGATTAAGTGCATCCCGCAAAACTTCAACATAGCCGTTCCCCATTTTTTCACGATCTTCTAAGGCATAGCCCAAAATCGTTTCCACTTCTTCATCGTAGTTAAGATAACGAAGAAACTCCTCCAACCGGACCCACTCAGCATCAGCAGCTGTTCTTAACTCTTCCTTTGTATCTTTTGCGTTATAGTCAAAACGATATGTCGGCTCAAACCCGAATCCCAGGATGTTCACCCGGTATGCTTCCACACATTGCTGCAGAATTGTTGAATACTCCCCTATAAGCTTGAGTTCTTTCAAATTATAGGGTGGCTCAATAATGTCGTCATTGTAGGCCGTACTAAATGGATCGTCGTAAATCTGTTTTGTATTTGAAGAAGCAGCTTGTGATTTGATAATAGTTGCCTTCATTCTTTGCTCTCCCATGCGTTACCTCCTCTCTCTAATTGGTCTTCTACTACTAGGCCGCTCACGCTGACCTTTCTCTTTCAAGTCAGTTACCTCATAGTTATCAAGCCCATACCAAATAGCCGATAAAGTGTGTGGGTCAATTTTAAATTCGTCCTCAATGATGTCTCCGTTCTTATCGATTGCATACGTTAAATCTTTTAGTTCATAAATCGTGTTGGTGCACTGATCAGAACAAATGATTTTCTTGAATCGCTTCACCTTTTTAGTGTATTGGAGCCGGGATCCTTTAAACTTCTTTGCACCAACTATATTAAAGCCCATATTTCTAAAATATTTAATGGTTTTTGGTTCGGCACTATCTGCTCTAATCAATTCTTTCGTTTCAGCAAACTCCTTTAATTCCTCGGCAGTTTGATCATCCGTCATTTGATTCTTATAGTACTCCCAATAGATATAAAGAATTTTCTTCTCATGATCCACCGCTAAGCGAAGCAAAGCATTATAGGAATCAACAAAACCAAAGTCCATTCCAGCTCGCATTAGTGGCTTATTAATGTTCGCTATTGCTTCTATTACTTCTTTATGAGGTATAACAGTAAACTGAGGCAGCACCTTGATTCCATTCACGCCAAAATGACCTTTCCGAGCAATTCGGTAAAGGTCTGGATCATATTCCTTTAGTTCATTTAGTTGAGCGATGTAGCTCTCAGGTAAAAACAAATTGTCTTCAGCCGTTGAATGATGGTAGTATGTATCATTCTTAACCACCGTTCGCTTTTCGTATAATTCAGCGTCATCCAATATGAGGCGCTTGTTTATATCATCCCGGAAGAAGTGTTTAAAGGACCAGTTATCTTCCCCAACCGGGTTAGTGGAAAGAATCATGTGTAGCTTTAAAGTTGGATGCCTTAAACGGCCCAAGAGCTCCTTAAAACCCGCATACTTTACTTCTGAACACTCTTCAATCCAGATGATTGAGATATTATTAATGGATTTCAATTTCGCTGGTTTATCCATTCCTTTAAAGATGATTTTGCTGCCATTCGGAAAGCGAATTTGCATTGGAGATGTTATGCACTTAATATGATCCTCCAAGCCCAAATCGATAACCAGCTCTTCTAGTAAAGAAAACGTGGAGTCACGGTGTGTATCATACACTTCACGGACAATCAAAGCCGTTCGTTTTTCTTCTAGCAGCTTCAAAATAATTTTTAAAGCTACATGATAGCTCTTGCTGCTACCATAACCACCAACAAGAAACTGAAATTTCGTGGACCAATCAAACAAGAAGTCGTCAAAATGAGGATTGACCTCCTTTTCAACTGCTATCATGCACGCTCACCTTTTCGCTTAATCATAATTTGAATTGGTCGCTCTTCCGTGTTTTTGCCTAACTTATCAATTTCCATTTTAGTTTTATCGATTGTCAGGCGCATTTGCTCCATTTTCAAACGGCGCTCATCATGAACATGCGCCAGCTCGTCAAATTGTTTAATCAAAGAACGGAGTTCGGCCATCGCTCGAGATTGAGCGTTTAAAAAGGTTGCCTGCCGATCCCAAGCAAATTGAAACTCCCATTCCTGCTTTCCTGACGTTGAATCATCATCCGAGTAAGTTTCAGTCTTCTTGATCTCTTTGATCATTTCTTCCTTATGTTTAACCCACATAATTTTCTGAGAGCGGATAATGGCTGCAAACTGAATTTGTATCTGTTGCCATATCAAATCAGCGGCAGAAAGATCGGTCATCGCATCCATAATTTCTTTTGTTTCATCAGGAAGGAACTTGGAGAACAGTCCGTGCTTCTCTGCTGCTTTGTTGCGTTTCGGAAATTTAATAGCAGGCTTAGGATTTCCTCTGTTACCCGGCTGACCACCATGCTTTTTCTTGGTTGCATCTTTCTGTTTAATGGTTGCAACCTTTTCACTTTTGGTTGCATCCTTTTTCGTTGGATCCCTCGACCATCCTTCACGACTTTTTCGGCTTTTTAAAGTACCGAGTTTTATATCATGCTTCTCTGCTAGTACAGTAAGCATGACCTTGGTTGTCTCCCATTCCGACCTGATAGCATCCCAGTTCGCCAGTCACATCACCACCACCTCCGAGATTGTTTTTAAGTAAAGCAAAAAGCATCTCAAATGAGATGCACAACTTATTGTAAATATTTATAAATATCCAAAATTATTTCTTGCAGTTTAAAATTATGACCAACGCTATCTAATTTACTATCTAAAAAATAAGTATCGCCATTATCAAAATGAAGAATTATGGATGAAGAATGTCTATCTTTGTGTAATAACTCAACCCTTGAAACAGTATTTAAAGTCCTATCCATTATAGAAACATATCCACCTTCCAAGAAACTAATGATTCTTATCTTTTCTTTTTCAAATAAGAAAATCTGTGTTTCATTAAAAGACTTGTCTTTAAAAAGGTAATTCTTGGGATAAAAATGCAATATCTTAGACTCATCGACAATATCATTTAACGAATAGTACTGATCTTCAATATCAGAGTTGTAAAAGCCTAATCTTTTCATGCCCTCCAAAAACTCACTATAAATAATATCCATAATGGTAACCTCCCTTCGCTTACTCATTTCAACAAAAGGAGATATTTTCCTTCCTCTGCTCCTTACGCTAATCGCTTTGTGTATTTGGACATAAAAAATAGCACCCTTAGAGGATGCCTATTTATACGACTCGACTTACTATGAAACGCCAGTCATTATCCACTTTGAAAAAATCACCTCGCATGAATTCTTTCAACTCAAAATAAACTGTCATGTTTCTTATGACACTTATTGTAAAATCTAAAATATATTTTCTGATACGAATATCTAGCGCTTCGTTATATTCGAATTTACTGTAACTAAATGTCTCATTATCTTTAGCCACTCCATAAGAGTGTCTAGTCTGCGGATTATAATGAACATAGCCGCTTAACATTGTATACACTTCCGCGTATAGTTCAAATTGATGTATTATTTTAGATAAATCCTTTATGCTTTCAAGATGCTGAACTCTATTTCTTTTAGGCTTACCTTCAAAGAAAGACTGAATATACTCATCATAATCATCTATTTCTTTCGGCGACTCTTCTTTCAGTTCATTCAGGGTTCTCCCAAGTCTCCATTGTTGGTACGCAAGATGGTCCTTATACTCTTGCTCCACTC
This sequence comes from Domibacillus sp. 8LH, assembly GCF_038806185.1. Lineage (NCBI taxonomy): Bacteria > Bacillati > Bacillota > Bacilli > Caryophanales > Bacillaceae > Domibacillus > Domibacillus sp. 8LH. Next base: position 18,602 of record NZ_JAVJNG010000031.1, read on the forward strand.
TATCTCCATCGCTCTTATTTAGCCTAATATAATTACTATGAAGATATGATTCCAATATTATTCTTAATTGCGGCAACACTTCAATATAATTATTTGGTATATCCGAATTCAGTATAACGTTGCTTGTTTGAAAAGCTCTTTTTGTTTTCGAATAAAGATCGTACATTATCCCGTTCAACCATCCTTCTGATGAACGGAATCCATCTTGTTTCTCCATACTTTCAAATAGATCAGTAATTCTATTATTAAACGAAATTAACTCATCAACATTGCTCACCTTATCACTCCCCTCTAAAAAACCTTTCAACAAGAACCTTTATTTTCCTGCCCTTCACTCGACATAAAATCTGCTATTATGTTCAAGTAACTTCAAAGGAGTGTGCAGCATGGAAACAAAGCAAGAAATCGATTTAAGCATCACCTATAACATACGTGAGTACCCGGATATTAAAATTGGACGTTGCCATAACTGCGACAACGCCCAATCTAAAAGCTCTATTAAAAATATGATATTCCTTCGAGAGTGCCGTAAGTGCGGCATGAAGAAGATTGTTTAGCCCTGCCAAAGCACGTCAGGGTTTATTTTACTCTCTCATATATAGTTGATCTGTATGACAAGAAAAAGCACCCACTAGCATTAGTGAGTGCTCCCTTCTTTTTGGGATATTTGTAAATAATCTTAGAAACTGAAAACTTATTCAGTAATTGTGAAGTATGCCGCTACTGATGCATTCTCCTCCCCATTCAGTGAAGGAAGAAATATATGCCTAACCCTATACTCTCCAGGCATGATTATTGTTTTAAAGAGGCCAAACCCCAAAATTTCTTTTTGGGTCTCACCAGCCTCTATTCTAGGCATATCCCCTGGAAACGCTAGATCAGAGACATATTTTATCTGCAGCCACTTTTCTCCTTGTTTCTTTTCTAATGTGTATCCGCGGCTGGAAGAATAACTGAAATCCGCATTATTAACAATTTCTATGCTTACTTTTGTATCAGACGACAAACTATAGCTTTCCTTTTCCGCTTTCATGGTTAATCCACCTTGTGAAGAAGGCAGGTCACCATAGGAAGACGGAGATAAAGCCGGATCACTCAGCCGGGCTACCATTATCGCAAATTCTCCACGTGTTATCAGATCATTGGTACCGAACTGATTAGGCGTTTTTCCAAGCGTAATGCCCGTAGCCGCCAGTTTGTTAATGGCCTCTGCGTACCGTCCTGTTGCGTCTGTAAAATGATGCACTGGCTCGGCAGGTGATAATAGCACATCCCTATACGCTCTTGAGAGAATAATAGCTGCCTCTCCCCTTGTGATCATATCGTTAGATCCAAAAAAGGTTTCTGTTTTTCCATTTACTATTCCGGAAAGTTGGAGGTAGGTTATAGAGTCTTTAGCGCGATCTGGAATGTCTTTAAAGGTCAAACTTTCCTTTGACATAGAGCGGTGCTCTTTCCAAAAGCCCATCCCACGTGCAGCGATCATCGCAGCATCCACACGCTTGATCGTCAAATTCCATCCAAATTGATCAGCACTGATCCCATTTAAAAATTTGTTTTGATAAAGGGCCGAAACCATTTCCTTGCTTTCTACGGGAACGTCCGTGAAAGGAAACGTACTTGTAGGCTGAGCTAAAACCGGATCAAAGCTTGCCGCTTCTGCTGATGGGTTAGTGGAAACAAGGACCGCTCCTACAAGTGTTGCTGTAGCTATAATACGAGTTACCTTTTTCATTAGTATTCCCCCCCTCTGACCTTACAAATTTTCTCATTAATTGATATGTCATACAGTATAACAGAAAGAAAAGGAGATTAATTATAAAACAAGAAAAAACCTATCGTATCAAAAGCGGCCGTTGTAACAACTGCGCGATGCCTATTTCAAAAGCTTAATCAAAAACATGGTCTTCCTTCTTGAGTGCCGGAGCTGTGGTATGAAGAAAATAATATAACCCCGCTAACTGGCAGGGTTTATTTTTTCTTTCTCATATATACGATATTTGTACGACAACGCAAAGGGATTTTATCCTTTAATCTGCCTTTTGAAAAAGTCTAGGTTTTTATCGAAATGTTTTTGATTGAAATGAACAATGATAAACATAATAATGCTTGCGATTAAAATAATAATGCAAGGGGTATTAACAACATCGGAATAAAACAAAGCTAAAGAAGCTACAGTAATTATCGATAAAGCATGACTAGTTTTAAGAGCTCTTAATTCATGTACTCTTGATAAAAGATGTCTGTAACGCTCTCTTATTTTCTCGCCTTTACCTTCAGAGTCAAAGATAATCCTATCTAATTCATACTCTTCTTTAAAAAATTTATTTTTATTTGGCGTCCATATAATGAAACCAAAAAACATGCTTACCTGATGAATTAAGTAGCCGACTGGAACTCCCAAACCAGCCAAAATAGCCCCTAAACCTATTAATGACAGACCCTCTTTTCCTTTAAGGTCTGATATATAATTAGGACTGTCAAAAAACACATAGAATATAATCGTAATTAAATAAACCCATCCTGGAATTCCCCATCGGATCAAGTGCTTCGTGTCAAAATTCATCCTATTATACTTCCTCTCTTTATGTATTTATATTCTATTAAAAGAATATTATTCCTTCTTGATAGCTTGATAGAATAGAAAAAACCTTTCTCACGAAACAAGAAAAAGGCTGCCATTTTTTCATGCCTGAAATAAACAAAGATCCCGAAAGCGAGTTGTCCTTAGCATAAAAGCCCCAACTCTAAAAGAGTATGGGGCTTTGCGACTTTTCATTCATCACAATCTGATAAGACCAGCAGGATTATTTAACTTTAAAAATAGAAACAGAATGATTCAGCTCTTCTGCAAGATTTGCAAGGGATTGAGAAGTTGCCGCTGTTTCTTCACTTGCTGTTGCCGCTTCTTCGCTTGCCCCCGCAATACTTTCAATTGACGTCATGACTGCACCTATTTGAGCGGACTGCTGTTCACTCGCAGACGCTATACTTTCAATCGAGTGCATGACTTCATCTGACTGTGCAGACTGCTGTTCACTGGCGGCCGCAATCTCATTCACTTTTCCTGCAGCTTCATTTACCATCTCAGAGATATACGCGAATGCCTTCTCCGTCTCATTCGTCGCGTCTACCCCATCATTCACGTATTTCACCGTTTGCTTCGTATTGCTTTGGATCCCATGGATGATATCCGCGATCTCTTTGGTTGCACTGCTGCTTTGTTCAGCCAGCTTCCGGACTTCATCAGCCACTACTGCAAACCCTTTTCCCTGCTCTCCTGCACGTGCTGCTTCTATTGCTGCATTTAATGCCAGAAGGTTCGTTTGATTGGCAATGTCATTAATCACATTAATAATACTTCCGATTTTATTCGCGTCTGCTTCTAAAATCGTCATTTGTTCACTTACCTTGTTCATACCTTCCATAGAGGATTGGACCACCTGCCCGGCTTCTTTTGACACCCTCAGCATTCCATCAGAAAGATTAGCCGTCTCTTCGGCGCTTTTTGCAATTGAATCAATCGCATCATTTAATTCTTTGAACCGTTCTTTCATAGATTGTGCGTCTCCAGCCTGGCTTTCTGAACGTGAAGCAATGTCCCGAAATAAATCAGTGATCGTTTGGGCATCATTTGCTTGGCTAGAAGCACTGCTTGCAATTTCTTCTGTTGTGGCAGATATTTCTTGTGAGGACGCAGCCACATTTTCAGCCGATACTGAGATACTTTCTACTGTTTTTCTCAAACTCAATATCATATTATTGACTGACTTCGCCAATAGACCAATCTCGTCCTTTGTATCAACGTCGGTAGTTTCCGTTAAATCACCCTTCGACACATTTTCTACTAAAGACACCACGTTATTTAATGGTTTAGAAATCATTCGAGCGAGGAGATAGCCAAACCCTACACTAAAGAGCACCGCAAAAATAATGACCGCTATTGTTATGGTATGGGCAGATTTTTCTAATGTATTTGCTTCTGCATTCGATTCTTGCCCAAGCTCCATATTCAATTCAACTAACTCCCTGAGAGTAGCTTGTACTTCATCACCTGCTGCTTTAAACTCGGGTGCTAATTTAAGGTAAGCTTCGGTATCATTCGCGTAGGCATACTTTTTTGCTTCATCTAAATAGCTGTAGTACTCTTCTAATGCAGGATACAATTGATCAAGTAACTGTTGTTCCGAATCTATTACACGCGCATTCTCATATTTTTCAATTTTTCCATTAATTCCTGCTTGGATTTCTTTAATGTTATCTTCGAATTTTTCTTTTCCTCAGGCGTTTTCGCTACAAATACCATATCTCGGATGTTTACTCGAATACTTTGGTAATCTGTTTCAGCACTCCCTATATCACTAATTGGAACAACCCGCTCTTCGTACATAAAATCAAGCTGCTCATTCACTTTCCCTAAGTTGATTAACCCATAGATTCCAACTAACCCAACGGTAATGGCTATTACGATAAACGCCGAAACTAGCTTTACCGATATTCCCAAATTGTAGAACCACCTCAAGATAGACACCTCATTTTATTATATTTATCATCAATCCTTTAGGCTTGTCATAACATTCCTGAGCCATAACAAATTGACTATGGTAATACCCATAAAGTTATCGACAAAATCCCAAAAAGTTTAATAAAATTAATAAACTTGTTTTCGTGTCCTCTCAATCAATAAACTTTTTCTTTTAAAGAAAGACAGATTTTTTCATGAAACAAGAAAAAGACTATCGTTCTTCCGACCTTCAATTTTCCGCTCTGCTCGTTCTAAATACGTCTGAACAGATGATTTAGTAAGACCTAGCAATTCTGCTGCATACTCAAACGTTAACCCTTCCGCTTTCACTAAAGTAAACACGTCCTTCTCTCTCTGAGTTAGATCTCCCATTACATCATCCAGCAGTCATTGCTCATCCGCTGTCAGCTTTCGTTCCTTAACCTCTACTCGATTCGGTACAACTGCCTCAATTAGCTTAGGATCCAGCGTGTAAGCCCCTGTCCGATCTGCCCCGCGCCTTGCGTCAGGATTCCGTCCGGACACCATCCATTGAATCGCAAACTCCACTTCACTGATCATGCTGTTAATGAGCGTCTTATCCTGGATATCCTGCTCTGACAATTCTGGTTTGGCTTCTATAACTGCCTTCATTTCCTTTAGCGCTCTTAATGATTGTTTGTATTCATAAATAAGTGTCCGCATTTTCATTCCCCATTTCTTGTTATTAGGCAAATAAAAAAGGACACCAAACAGCATACGAATTTTCGTATCTGTTCAGTGTCCTTCAGATGGCTGAGAGAACCTTTATTCACCTTTCTTATCTACTTGAGTATTTATAATGCCATTACTATAACTTATTTTTGGAGTTACTGATCCCATCGAGTCTTTTAGACTGTATAAATCGGTATTAGGTAACCATTCATAATCTTTTGAAGATAGATACAGTCCTGCACTACCTGTAGATAGCTTCATGTAAGACTTCTTCTGCGCTTCTTCAAGTTGAGCTACTTTCTTTTCAAGAGATTTAATAGTCCCTTCCTGAATTTCTTTATTTTTAGAAAGCCCTCTTATCTCTTGTTTAAATTCTTCAATAAGCTTATCTTGTTCTTTTTTATTTTCTTGAAGAGCTTTTAGATTAATTTTTGTCTCACGTATAGAACTCACTAATTCATCAGCACTACCAGCTATTCGGTTTAGAACTAGAAGCTGGTTATTCAATAATTCATTATCTAACTCATATGGATAGCGCAGCTGGTGATCTATTTCACTCCAGCCTTCTTCAAAAATTGTTCTCACTTGAATTTCAGCTATATTTTTCGTTTCTTTTACTTGTGTTCTTATTATATAATGCCATGAACGATAGCCTGCCGGATGCTCTTTATAACCAAAGCTTTCAGCGTCATTCTCTAATTTTTTATCTCTTAAATCGCCCTTTCTTTCGTATTTAGTTGGAGTTCCCTCTAACTCCCACGTTTCTCGAATAAGATGATCAATTTGAAAAGCTTGATCCTTGTATAAATGAAGAACGCGTATACCGATTAAATCTGTTACTTCTTGTTTATAATTATTTAATGTGATTTGATACTCGTTTTCTGTTTCCTGTTTCCGAATTATTTTTCTTATTATTTTTTCTAGCAAGTGTTCAGAACTTTTAATTCTTGATCTAACAGTGTGAACATCTGGATGCTCCCTTAAAATATCTGCAATAGTTCTAGAGACTTCCTCTAAGACAGGAATATTTCTCAAATGATCCTCGTATATAGACGAGAGTACACCCCAGTTAATCGAAGCTTGTTGGAAGGCAGTTTGATCAATGTTATATTTTTTAAAAAACGCATTTTTTTCTAATTGGATAGTCATTTATATTCCCTCAAATCTATATTTTTCCTGACCCATAACATGTGTAATTTTATAATACTTATTTAAAAATTCTTATATTAACTTTAAGTAGTTACAGGCGCTTTTCGAGTTTATTTTAGATTTGGTAAAATTTTATATTTTACATAATCAAAATTCTTCTCCCTATTCCCGCCTCATCCGCTTCACTTTACCCTGGTGAGTGACGATCTTATATTCCCTATGTGTTGGCAGCTCTCTGACCTTAACTTTTCCGTCACAAACCACCAAAACACATGTACCTGTTATTTCCATTATATCCAATTCCAACTTCATTGTGGAAGGATCAATTATAATGTCTTTCATAGATGAAAAGCCCCGAGTCTGTTAAAATAAAAGTGCGAGTAATATTTTAAAGGCCGGGGACTTGTTCTCGGCTTTTTCTTTTGATAAAAAATACATTTTTCGACAAATAGTTATTCCCTTTTATATATAAATATTCTATAATATCCCTAAAGATGGTTACTATGAACTTAGGAGGAACGTCATGAATTATACCCAAGGCGCTTTTTGTGACTTACTTGCTCGTATTAATAACCTTCGCCATCTAATGATTACAGCTGGACAGCAATATGGCCTTGGTAGCCAGGAAACGTTGCGTTACAGTGAACAGTTAGATGAGCTTATACTTCAATATCAATTTCAAAATAGATGATTCAATTTAAAGCCGGATAAGTTGCGGCTTTTTTTATTTAATTTCAAACCAATAGTTTCTTTCTCTTTCATATGGGTATATATACCTTAGCAAAATAGAAAGAGAGAAATAAAAGTATGGAAAAAGAAAAAGATGGAATCAATTATTTAATTCTAGAAATAGAAAAGAATCGTGAATTATTGAACGTTGCCATTCAGTTACACGGAATTTCTAGCAAAGAAGCATTAGATCAGAGTGAAGAGTTAAATAAATTGATTCTCCATGTTCAGCTTCATAATCGAAAAACTCCTTGTTATACATAACCTTACATGCCAAATCACGCAGACAGAGCTTTTCTGGCTGTTTTTTATGCAATCTCCCATGTAGAACTTTTTTACATTTATAAGGTCATTCATCCAAGCTTCACTTGAACTTTCCCATACTATGTAAAAGTGGGAGGTGATAATCGTGAGCTGTGAAAACAATGGTGGATACGGATCTGGTTTTGCACTAATTGTTGTTTTGTTTATTCTTCTAATCATTATTGGGGCCTCTTTTGTAAAAAGCGAATATAGTGGTGGAGGATACTGTTAAGTAAAGTTGACTGTATTAAGTAGATACAGTCCTTTTTATTTTTGTATAAAATACCTTTTATTGGTTTACAATGGTAATGTTTCGAATTAATAAAATTTAAATTCATCAAGATCGAAACCATTTCTGCAGTCAGGTTCTTACCTGGCTGTTTTATTCTTTGCATAAAATTTCTTTTGAAGGTCCATAATGGTACTGTTAATTCTAAATCCAACTCATACAAACGTGTTGTTCTTCAGTCAGGCTCCCCTCGCCTGGCTGTTTTTTTTGTATATTTTCCATTGATGAGGGAAATGATCATTATCGAGACGTTAATTCCCTTGCGATAGATTAACGTTCTTGATGGCCTTGGAGTTTGAGAACCTCCTTGGCTTTTTTGTATAAAATTTCTTTTAATAGGTCATAATGGTACTGTTACAACCCAATCCCAACTCCAACTCCAATAAATCGTAACTTCGTCTACAGTCAGGCCGCTACCTGGCTGCTTTTTTGTTTTTAATTTCTATTACGTATATTTTTTCTTATGGTGAAATACACTTTATCAGTGTTTAACTCCAAGCAGGCACCTCAGTTAGCTATGCCGCTTCTAAACCCGGACGTACCCCGAGATTTTTTTATGCAAATCCTCATGGTTTCTTCATCATTTCCAAGCGTTCCGTCGTTAAATCCTGTTACCGAGCAAGGATGTGTTCATCTGTAATACCTTTCTCCATAAAACGAATTTATTGTACCCTGCTAAGATTTCCATTTGAATTAATAGCCTTTTGCGTTGTGAAAATCTGGTGCCTACTTGTTCCTCTGCCTCACGTATATAGGCTAGCCGTTTCGACTCGAACTTAGCAGCACAATAAGGCTTTACTTCCTCCGGCGTCCATTGGTATTCAATTACTGCTCCGCGATAAGCCTTTTTTTATTCCTCTCGTCAATTCTTCAAACCATTCCTTGTCCTTCGTCATAAGCGCTAGATCAATGAGCGTTGTTTTATCCTGAATATCATCCAGCAGTGTGCCAAGGGGTTCTAGACGATGCTCCCTAAATAGCAACCTTGTTGGAGTTCCCCATTTCATTATGCCGTTTTTGATTCTGCCCACTATCGCTATCTCAATTTGATTTTCGTAAAAATCAATTCGACTGACGTATCCGATGACTGTAACCTCCCCAATTTTGGCTTTTTTCCAATCTCCGATCTCCAAGGCTGTTTCCCCCTTTTTTAATAAGCAAAAATACGAGCCATATTAGGGAGGAAAAAGGCGATAAACCATGGATTCTCCTACAATACACGCAAAATTTTTGGACTCTATTATATCTGTCTTATCTGAAAAAAGTGGGACGTGAATAATATATGAAAATTCCCTATTCAGCAAGTTGCATTTCACTTTCTTCATCATTACTACGCATACTAAATTTACCCAGATACCTTTTTGCCCATATTTAGGAATTTTTGAAGTAATTATTCTTGGTTGGAATAGTTACTTTTTTCATCTAGCAATGCACCTCAAGTTTCTACTGTTTCACCTTGCAAATTTTCACTCCTGTTTCTTTAAGCTTAAGGTCAATGCTTCCGCCTCCACTTCCCTTTTTATATTTTATTACCGCTGCTTCCTGCCCGATCCCCTTCTATAGAAGCTTTCTTCGAAGTCAGAAATCCTGGGAAGTTGGCTCACCATCAACATCAAAAATAATCTACTCTCTCTGAAAACTCTCAAGGCTGCCACCCCTTTTATTCAATTTTTGGTACGTACTGTTTAGTAAGATCGGTTTTCGGTTTGTAAAAAACTTTCTGATTTTCTCTTCTTTTTTGATTAATCACTGTCAAAACGGGTATATAGTTGTGAAAGGGAGGGCTTTATATGAACTCAGCAAACATCTATCTAGAGTTGCATAAAGAATACCTACTCAGCATAAGTGGACAAAACAGACCAGGCCAAATCAATCAGTTTGAAGTACTCCATCTTGATCTGCAAGGTTGGCTACAAAAGGAACAAGGGCTATCTTCAGCACAAGCAAAAGCCTTGATTGAAGATTCTAACATGACAGAAGTAGTCGCATAAGCCTTTAGGCTCTTTTTTTTGCTTTCTTATCAATGTGAAACCATAATAAACCTGCTTCTTCCGTATGTTTTAAAGTTGAATGATTGGTTTCATCAAAATAACAACTTTACAGTTTCGGTCAACTGCTGATTAGCACTGATGCAACTCTTCAACCAACACTTCTACGCGTGGCGATTCGCTATAAAACTTGGAGACAGTCAGATCGACTACCTGGCTGTCATCATTCCATATCACTTTATTTAGCGCGTCCTTAATGCCTTTCACGTAATTGTCCACGTCAGGCTTTGTTACGGGCCGCAACGTTCCTGCTTCTGCTTCAGCCAGCTTCTTCTTGCTGAACCTCTTAAGCACAGGCTTGTATACTTTCACCGTGACCTGCAGCGGCCCTTCTAGCAGCTTATCAGGTCGGTGTTGTGCGGCCACCACCTTTACGTACTCCTTAAAGTTTCTTGATTTAGCCGGATCGTACAGAACCGTGTTTCCGCTCCAGTCTTTCCCGGCACGAGGACGGCCCTGAGCAACCGGCTCACCATAAACCGTAAATTGAATCACTTAATCACTTCCTTTGACTTCAGATATTGAAATTTGCACATTGTTAATTATGTTTTAAAATGTTAGGTTGTTGATTAATACCGGGTTCCTTTTGCTGTAAATTGTCGCTGTTCTCCATTTAGGAACCTGACATCAATTGCAGCTTGCTGTGGATTAGACTTCACTTCAGCAACGTTTCCAAGCCCATACTGCTCACGTTCTTTGCTTGTTAAAGACGATAAGTGCTTTTGATGGGCCCGAATGAATAGCCTGCGTTCAGCGTCTGTTAAATACTCATAGCCTTGAATTGGTGTCACGCTGTTTTCCTCCTTTGTTGATCTAAATACCTACTGAACACATGAACAGCATCGATGATAGCAGCGGGCTCTGTTTCTTCTCCAGCAGCTACAATCAGTTGTACAGGAGTCATTACACACCCTGTTTTCTTATGATGTTCTTTCAGCATTTCGTACACTTCATGCCGGCTCATGGCTCCAGCTCCTTTCAAGATCTACAAATTTGCTGTATTCCTTAACAAAAGAGAGTTCTACAGTACCGATTGGGCCGTTCCGCTGTTTGGCTAAAATGACTTCCACTACGTTCTTAGCTTCACTTTCCTTGTTGTAATAATCATCGCGGTACAAGAAAGATACGATATCAGCATCCTGCTCAATGGATCCGGAATCACGAAGATCGGACATCATTGGCCTCTTATCCTGGCGTTGTTCTACCGCCCGGCTTAACTGGCTGAGAAGCATAACAGGTACATCAAACTGGCGTGCCATTTGCTTGAGTTCTCGAGTAATATATCCGATGGCCAAATCATGCCGTTCAAACTTGCCAATTGGTGTGATCAGCTGCAGGTAATCAATCACAACAATATGCTTCTTGCCAGGATACTCTCGCTTTGTTTTGCGGACGGCCGCTCTTATATCGGCCACTGTCTGGCGAGGATTGTCATGGATCTCAATGGTCCATTTGTTATATTCATTCATCGCGTGCCGTGCTCTTTTCTTGTCCTCCTCCGTAAACATCTTGAATGGATTACGCCACTTGGAACCCTCTATGTTTCCGATGCTGGACAAGAAACGTTTGATCAGCTGCTTTTTCGGCATCTCAAGCGAGAAAATATCTGCTACTCCATCTTGTTCACAGCAGGCCCCTGCCAAGCTTAAAGCGTATGCTGTTTTCCCCATCGATGGCCGGCCGGCAATGATAATCAAGTCACTTTTCTGCCAGCCGCCAGTCATCCGATCGAGCTCTGCTAGTCCGCTTGATATACCCGTCATTTCACCGGCATCCTCATAGATCTCATCAAAGATTTCGCTAAGGACTTCCACCTTTGTCTGACTTTGTTTCTGTCCCATCTTCTGAGCTTTGATAAAGGTGCTGTACATCTTTTCCGCTGTTTCTTCAGTCGGATTCGCTAAGTAATCTGATGCAGCCCGGCTCATTAATCGCTTTTTGTACTGATCGATCAGCATCGCCTGGTAATAAGCAAAGTTTGCGGTCGTTGGAACGGATCCGGCCAAGTCAGATAAATAACTTGTGCCGCCGACATTTTCGATCTGACCATCTTCAACCAGCTGCTGAGTAACCGTCATTACATCCACCGGCACGTTTTGTTCAGCTAGCTTTTTAATAGCCTCAAAGATGCTTCGGTTGGCTGCCCGGGTAAAGTGCTCAATCGTTAAATTCGTTTCGTAGGCAAGATCCGGTTCGAGAAAAATGGAGCCTAAAACCGTGTTTTCTACTTCTGCTGTCTGGTACGGATCACTGCTTGTATGGATTAAATGGCTTTGGTTTATGTTTGCCGTTCCGCTCCTTCACGTTCCCATTGCTTTACCTTCTCCAAGTGTCCATTCTTTGGCCGCTCATAGACTGATATTTCCGCGATGGATGGCGGGAATTTATTGTCTTTAATATGCTGCCTTAAGCGAGCATTGACTTTATCGAAATCCATTTCCTGTAGCATTTCGGACCATAAGATTACTCGGTCGTCTGTTACTTCAAAACGGGAATATGCCGTGTTAATTGTGTGCAATATTTTAAACACCTGCTGCTTGTCCATTTAATCGCCCCCAAAATTCAATTTGCCTTCTCGTTCGAGTCGGGCAAAACGTTCTTCCAGTGTTTCTTCCTGTTTCCTTGGCTTACTTCCACATTGAACAACGTTGCGGTTCTTCTTTTTGTGGAAACGTTCCAGGATAATGGGCTCGCAGTACCGGAAGCTTTTTACTATGTTGTGAGGACTCTTTTGATTTTGAGTTTGCACAATGTCTTGAATCCATCCCTGCAGTTTGTCGATCGAGATATCTAACTCAGCAACGCGCTCGATTGAATTCTCTTCTTCTGTCTTTAAGTAAAAGCCCATATTCCGTACAGCAATAAAGCAGTTAGCGATTTGTTGTTTCCGTGCCTCTATATCCTGTGATATTTTATTTCCGGTTTCAGGCGTCCCGTCACTTTGGTTTTGAGGAGCGAAATCTTCATCGCCTTTAGCTACTGCTGCTAATTCTTTAATTCTTACATTCTTGTTATTGTTCGGACTTCGTTCTGGATTCGTTCTGTTAACGTTCTGACTTCCGTTCTGGGTTTCTTCTTCATCACCCTGTAAATGCTGATATGACGCGTAATTGACGATGGTGAACAGTGTTCCTAGTTCCGTTTCGTCTACCGTGACCATTCCGTTTTCAATCAATTTAGCAGAACACCTCTTTATAGTGCTCGTTGAGTACTGTTTGACACCTCTTCCTTCCTTGTAAGAAAGATCATGTGCCAGCATCCGATATGAACGGATGTACTGCCCTTGTTTAAGAACCTGTCCTCCTACCTTAGTGCCGTCTTTATGTGCAGCTTTGAGGAGCAGGAGAGTAAACAAACGAAACGTTGAAAAGTCGTACCACAGTTCGTTGTCGAGTATTTTCCTATGAAGTTTAACCCAGCCCTGCATGTACATGTTCACCACCTTTTCATTACTTTTTCTTTAGTACGGCCTGCTTTTCAATTCTTACTAGCTCCAGATGGGGATGGGAGGACTTGAAGTAGCTCCTCACCCATCGGATATACTCGTTGTTGTCTTTGCTCATCTGCCGGATAACATCCGGTATAGCCATTTTGAGTTCCATTACTGCTTACCAAATGGAAGGTCTTCTTCTGCAATATCAATTGTGTCAAAGTCGATATCTTTTACTGATGGCTTCTTGGTTTCTTTTGCCGTTGATTGCTGAGCTGGTGTTTCTTGCTGTTCTTCCTCCAGCTCAATGAGCTCTGGCTGCACATCGATTACTTCACTCATATCAGGTGCAATATCTTTCTTAATGGTTGAATCAGCTTCAACAGTCTTCTGAAATTCGATAGACTTTGGTGCATAGGAGAGTTTCTTTACCAACAAATCTTAAGGGATAGTAATGACGGTGAGTATTTTGTTCTTCAAAGAAAGCCTCTAAAGGAATCCTATATCCCTAAGTCCGGAGAAGAAATTTCTGAGGATGATGAATCTTTTACAGAAGGTAAACGTGTTTTGCGAACTCACTATGTACGGGAGAGAGCCAGGTGTAATTAAACGAGCAATTAAGCTCGCTAAATCTAAAGGTAATAAAATCATTTGTGAAACACGCGGTTTTGATTTTGAGCAAAAATACGGTGAGAGAGGTAAAGGCTTTATAGAAGGCCACCACAAAACTTTTCTATCCAAAGCAGCTGATGAAAATGGGCAAGAAACTAAACCTGAGGATATAGCTCTTCTTTGTTCAAATTGCCATAGTATGATACATCGAAGAAAGCCTTGGCTAACAATTGAGGAACTGAGAGAGATCATCGAAGCGAACAACTAAGTGTGAATTGCCTGAGCAAGTTCCTAGTCATATTCTAAAGAATCCAACTAAAAAAGCTCTGCTAGTGCACTAGCAGAGCTCCTCTCATTCATTTTTTCTTTTATAAATTTTAAAACTAGACGACTTTGTTTTAAAGGTATTTTCTCCAGTTGGAGCGTAAATAAACACTGTCAGTATCACCATAATACACCATTGTATCTAAGATGCTTTTTTGAATGAGGCGTTTACCCACCTTCTCTACATCTTCATAAGCCATCCCAAGATCTTTAGCAATATCTTTATACTCCACTTGGAGGAAGATTTCCTTGTCTTCTTTTATTTTCTCTATTATGTAGGTCAAAAACTCTGCTTCTTTTTCATTGATTTTCTTTTCTTTTAGAAACTCATCGATGAGTGATTTTTGGTTAACCACAGACTTAAGTACCTTTCCTGGTGTAAATGAAGGAACTTTGGCTGCTGGAATTTTTATTTCTTCACCTGTTTGTGGGTTGCGTCCTGTTCTCTCAGCTTTTGACTTTACCTCGAATGTTCCAAAGCCAGGTAGTTGCACTTTTTCACCTTGGCTTAATTTAGACACAATGATATTTAACAGTGTATCAACCATCTTCGCGCTTTTTGTATTTGACAGATCCCCTTTTTCAGAAACAACACTAATCAAATCACTTTTATTCATCATTTAATATCCCCTAACGACTTTTTAATGGTTTTATCTTTCGTTATTTCAATACAGATTACGTTTACCAAGAAGCCTCTATATAAAGAATTCCCTTTGTATTTTAACATAGAGAAAGTAGCACCCCACAAGGAAGAGTCTAACAAGATAGAAACAATTTTACTTATTTTAAACGAGGAGCTTGAAAAAGCGAAAACAGCAGCTGTATCTGAAAAAGATTCTTTAAACAGTAAAGTTGCTACGCTGGAAGAAGAAGTGTCTCGCTTAACTCAAGAAAATGAAATTGTTACTGCTGAACGAGACAGCCTTACTGAGGAAGTTGCGAGCTTAAACAGTACTATAACTGCTAATGCCAGCAGTTCAGCATCAGTATCATTTGATGAAACAGAAATTGTGGCTTCACCTGAACCTTCTGCTACCTATGAATTTTATGATAACTGTTCTGCAGCACAAGTAGCTGGTGCCGCTCCTGTATACGCTGGTGACCCGGGCTACGGCCCTCACCTGGACCGTGGTGGAGATGGTGTTGGGTGTGAATATTAAATCAAATCAATTTAAACTAACTATAAAGGAGTTATAAAACATGAAACGTATATCCGCAACCGTTCTTTCTGCCACTTTAGCTTTTGGAGTATCAGCTGTAGCCCCGTCCTCTACAGGTGCAGCAGCTAAATCATTTAAAAACTGCACAGAGCTTAACAAGTCGTATAAAGGCGGAATTGTGTGTGAAAGATAAGGTTCTTCTCCCATGATTAGATTTAGATGCAGCCTCTTCTGAGGTTTATCATACAATTATATTTCAAGGAGGGTTTTACATGGGTTTGTTCGATATGTTTAAAGGTGATTCTGTTAAAAATGATAACGGTATGAATCCCCATTTTGCTTTTGCTCCTTCCTTACTTTACATGATGGGTTCAGACGGTGGGTATGACAATGAAGAAATCGGTCAATTACTTGCAGTTCTTGGAGGTAAAAACAAAGGTGGTAAAGTTATTGTAGGTGGCAACAACGACGATTTAATGGAAAAAGCTATTAAATATGTTCGCAAAAATTCAATTGATCAATTTTTGAATGAAGCAGCTCCTGTATTAACAGATGCACAAAAAATGTGTATCTTAGTTAACCTAGTAGATTCTTCTTTATCAGATGGTGAAGCAGAGCGTGAAGAGCAAGAAATGTTCGGAAAGTTTCTTTCTTCATTCGGAATTTCCGAAGAGCGCTTTACACCTTTCTTTGAAGTTATTGTTTTGAAGAATGATCGTGCTGTCTTCCTTGATCAAAATCATGCGAAGAACAAGCCAGGCTTTGAAGTAGAATTAACTGTGGAAAAATAAATTTCTTTCGGACCGCGTCTATTCTTTTATGGGTGCGGCATTTTCATGTCACTAACTGCTTAGTACATAAATTTTTTAAAGAGGGTATCAAAAATGGTTAAAAACAAGAATGGAAAAAATAAAAAAGCGGGCGGCTGTTTTGGGTGTCTTGGCTGCCTTGGTCTTCTTCTTGTTTTCGGCTTAATATTTGGAGCATGTTCTGCAATATTCGGATTTGAGAATAAGACAGAAACTATTTCTGAAATACAGGAAGAACCGGTTGTAACCGAAGAAGAACCTGTGGTTGAATTGGAACAAGAGTCTGAGCCTATTGAAGAAGAAACTCCTGAACCAACAGAACCTGTTGAAGAGGAGCCTCTTGTAGAAGCACCTGTAGTTGAAGAAGACTTGTTACCAGTAGTCGAAGAGGAAGAACCAGCGGCAGACAGTGTATTTTATGAAAATTGCTCTGCAGTAAGAGCCGCTGGTGCAGCTCCGATCCGTACTTCGGAGATCACTTAGACCGTGATGGCGACGGAGCTGCCTGCGAATAAGAATGTATATATTACTCTCTCCTGATTGGAGGGAGTTTTTTATTGTCCAACTGTCAGTATTTTATTTTCACATAAAATTTAATTGAATAAAAAAGAGCAACCCGTGCAGGTTGCTTCATTAGTGAAAGTAGCTCTATAGCTTTTTAAAATGCATTTTATATTTATCTGTCACAAAATTCTTTTTCCATCTTTTTCATCTTCTTTTTCATCTCTCGAAGATCTTCTTTCATATCTCGAAGATCATCTTCCATCCGTTCAAGCTCATCTTTCATCCGTTCACGCCGACTTCTCCGGTCCCGGTCGTGATCTTTGCAGTCAAAGCACGCCATGTCATATCCCCCTTTCATTTTTATTGCCTTACACTAATAGAATATGAAAGAATGATAGATTTGCTTGGGAGATTATCCACAATTTAAGTTATAAGCAAAAGGAAAAAGAGTACTGACTAAAAAATTTGCAAAGATTGCATTTAAGTATAAAAAAGATTTAGTTCTAAAATCTAATCCTAAAAAGCAAACTGAATTTCCTTCCCTTTTTGTCCAGCTGCAAGAATAGTAACAAATGAACCAATTATATCCTTTCACTAAAAATACTTTTTACTTATATAATCATCAATTTAACACTTTTAAAAAAGTTAAATATACCCATAAATTGTATGCTATGATGGAACTCGTGAGGAAAAATTAGGTTTTTTTTGTTATTAATGGTTTTTTTGATGTATATCAATGAATGGAGAGGAGATTTATGAAGCAAATTAAAGGCTTTTTTGCCGGACTTCTTGCTCTAAGCTTTTAATTTCAAGGGACGCAGACCTTTGCAACTGAAGCGCCAGCATATACTGATGTGGCAAAAGAGATGATTGGAGCGTCTACACTTATCTGGACAGAAAAATTAAGGTCACGTACACTTGACCTAAAACAGATGAGGAGCTCTAAC
>NZ_JAVJNG010000318.1:0-238 GCF_038806185.1 Domibacillus sp. 8LH
CTATAGCTCTTTTTAAAATTCGCAATTTGTTTCGGATTCATGACAAATACTTCTGTCCCAAGTGACTTAAGTGAAGCGTCATTATGTAAGAACATAGAGGGATGAAAGCTATAGACAGAAGTTGATTCAAGACCGATTCTAAGCGTATAAATATCTCGACCAGCTGCACACTCAATAATGGCATCTCGCAACTTCGTTGCACCTGGTAAATCGTTTGAAACGGTGAAGGACCTTAGCT
>NZ_JAVJNG010000319.1:0-238 GCF_038806185.1 Domibacillus sp. 8LH
CCACCTTCGTGACCGCGCCGACCAGCTCGGCGCTCGCGCTTTCCTTCGTCAGGTAGCCCGACGCGCCGGCGCGGAACGCGCGCACCGCGTATTGCTGCTCCGCGTGCATGGTCAGCACGAGGACGCGCAGCGCGGGCTTCTCGTCCTTGATCTGCTTGATCAGTTCGACGCCGTTGCGGCCCGGCATCGACAGGTCGAGCACGAGCACCTGCGCGGGCGTGGCGCGTATGAGCGCGAT
>NZ_JAVJNG010000320.1:0-238 GCF_038806185.1 Domibacillus sp. 8LH
CGTTTCCCGCGTTGCCATGCGGAGGTAAGCTGCTTATGCCTTGAGCCTTGATCGGAAAAGCGATTCCTCATCTTTCGGCATCTCTCGCAGCCCGGGGTCATCAGCGTGGAACAACGAATTGCCATACTCCGTGGATGCCGAATCGCAGCCCACGGCGCCCTCTTTGCCCTTCTCGGCGCCTTCGTATCGGCCTGTGCGGGCTCGGCCAACCCCACTCAGGCGATCAACGACCCGGATG
>NZ_JAVJNG010000321.1:0-238 GCF_038806185.1 Domibacillus sp. 8LH
CTAAAACAGAACGTGAAGCCGGGAAAACAGCTTACGTGTTAGGTGCCTGCTTTATTACAGAAGGTGTTATTCCGTTTGCAGCAGCCGATCCGGCTCGTGTTATCCCGTCTGTAATGGCAGGTGGTGCTGTAACTGGTGGTTTAACGATGCTATTCGATATTGGACTCCGTGCCCCACACGGCGGAATTTTCGTAATCGGTCTTGTTGAAGGTGGATTAGCAAAAGGCTTGCTCTATGC
>NZ_JAVJNG010000322.1:0-238 GCF_038806185.1 Domibacillus sp. 8LH
AAGCTGGATCATCCGCTCCGCGATGCCCAGAGACACGGCGGAGAAGCAGCTGGCGAAGACGTAGATGAAGGGCACATGATAGGTGGTGCTTCCGGGATAGAGGCTGCCGCCCGCCGAGGTCAGGGTCATCAGCGCCGGCACGGTCTCGATCCGGTGCTCGGGCACGAAGGCGTCCCTGACCACGAGGGTCTTCGAGCCGGTGCCCCGCATCCCGGCGGTGAACCAGGTATCCTTGATC
>NZ_JAVJNG010000323.1:0-237 GCF_038806185.1 Domibacillus sp. 8LH
GAGAAACCTCTGTTGGTAAAGAAATACGCCAACAAGTACGCTTTTTTCCCATGAATCTCCCACTTCAAACAACCCGCAAGGGTATTAAGTGGTGAGTAGCTCAAAGGTCGAGATATTCATCATAGTCGAGGACTTCTATTGTGTCAGACCAATGAAGGACGGTGCCGATAAAGTCACGAATATCTAAATTCTTCATCTCATACGTATCTCCATTATTAAGTGTACCTGTGGCATCTT
>NZ_JAVJNG010000324.1:0-237 GCF_038806185.1 Domibacillus sp. 8LH
CGCCACTGGCACCGATCAATGATAACAGGGTGGCAGGAATATCAAGTTGACTGGCAAGCTGGTGGTCGCGTTTTGCTGGAATGTCTTTACCAAAGATCACCGCAGGAATCCGAAAGTGGTCAATAGGCACTAAACTCGCACCGGAGACTCGTGAGTCATGATCGGCAATAACAATAAATACGGTGTCGTCCCAGTAAGTTGATTTTTTTGCCTTTTCGATAAAGCTACCGAGTGCAT
>NZ_JAVJNG010000325.1:0-237 GCF_038806185.1 Domibacillus sp. 8LH
CTTAAAGACTGGTTAGAAGAAACCAAACAACATAATAAACGGAAATTGCAACGTCATATTGCGAAAACTCAAGGTGTACAGGTTAACCCTGAATCCATTTTTGATGTGCAAATCAAGCGCATGCATGAGTACAAGCGGCAACAAATGAACGTATTATATGTCATTTACAAATATCTGGATATCAAAGCTGGAAATATCCCAACCCGACCATTAACTGTATTCTTCGGAGGAAAAGCG
>NZ_JAVJNG010000326.1:0-236 GCF_038806185.1 Domibacillus sp. 8LH
GATATGGACTCGTAGTTTTATTAGTATTTTTATGACGCAATTCTTAGTGTTTGTAGTATTTTATACATTAATAACCACCCTTCCGCTTTATGTAATTCAAGAAATGGATGGAACAGAAGCACAAGGCGGCCTTGTTGTTACCTCTATTCTAATCGCCGCCATTGCTGTTAGACCTTTTTCAGCAGGCTTACTTGATCGAATTGGAAAGAAAAAGGGACTTGTTTTAAGCGTAAGTG
>NZ_JAVJNG010000327.1:0-236 GCF_038806185.1 Domibacillus sp. 8LH
GTGTCGGTTGATTGCCCGCTAAGGCAACGTCCACGCCGCAGCCCACACCACAATACGCACATGTTGTTTGAATTAAACTCTCTTTTAAAGGGGTCATGGCGCTCTCTTATGCAAGTTCGGTTACGGGGATCAATGCGTCATCACTGAGTCGCTTAGGCTCTGCTTGAGTGATGGCTAAGCTGTGTTCGATAATACAATTTACTCGGCTTTCGCAACTGCCACAGCCGGTGCAGGCT